>JAHJDP010000119.1 GCA_018831195.1 Candidatus Eisenbacteria bacterium
AACGATGGAATGCCAAGGACGCCCAATTCACGCGCTGACCAATGGCACAGGATGGCGATGCGTGCTAATCCTATTTATTACTCGTTTTCTTCCAGGGGGGAAGATCATGCCGCGCAGAATCCACTATTTTGTTGTACCTGCATCATCATCGTGGCAGGTGCGAGGGGGTGGGCTAGGGCAAAGGGGCGTTGGAATTTCCTATTGGCGGAGGATAGTTCCATGATGTTAGAATGTCAAAAGACGAGTCATATGCTTGGAAAGGGCTTTCGATTTCCTTGCCCTAATATGTATCCGTGTTGGCTTTTGGTCATGCTCGTCCCTATTGCAGTGGGCTTGCCTCTCTCCCGATCCTTTTCATTGCGGGCAGAGGTTTGGGATGTACCAGAGGAGATGCAAACTTTATCCGAAGCTCTTCAAATTGCCCAACCCTATGATACCGTTCTAGTTTCTCCCGGCACATATGATAATGTGGGATCACTTTTCATGGATGCTCCCTCTGTGATACTTCTAGGTGAAGATTCACTTCGGGCTAGAATCAACCTAGGAGCTCTATATATCCGGGCAGATTCATGTGTTGTGAGGGGTTTGTCATTTATGAATTGGATTGATTTCCCCATCACGGTTGGCGCCGTTACTGGAACACAGATCAGGGGAAATGCCTTTTTATGGAGTATGCGAGCAATCGACGATCAGGGTCTATTCACCTCAATAATTGGCAACTATATTATGGAATGTTGGGAATCGATCATGGTCTATGGTCAAGGTGGCACTTTAATAGCGTCAAACGAATTGATCAATAATGGGGGGGGGATTCTGCTTTGGGCGCCTGCCACCGTGAAAGACAATGAGATAATCGGAACAACGTCGGGTTCTGATGTCGGAGCTCCACTCTATGGAGGTGGAGTCGGTGCTTTTTCCGTCGGTGGCCAAGTGCTAATTCAAAACAACACCATTGATGAGAATACATGTGATACCTGGGAGCCCCTATGGGTGGGAAAAGGAGGTGGAATCTACACCTTCGAGTGTGACTCCGTCATTATTGAGCATAATACAATTACTAACAATCAAGCTCTGTTGGGAGGCGGCATTTACGTCAAAGATTCCAATGTAGAGATCCGGGAGAACTTCATTCGAAGTAATGTCGACACGGTGTTCTATGAAGAGGACGAACGTGAAGGACTTGGCGGGGGATTTTGGATTGGCAATTGTGAGGGTGTGATCGAGAACAATACTATTATCGAGAACAATGCGCATATTGATGGAGCTGCTTTCTATCTCGAAGGTAATAGTACACCGGTCATTTGCAACAACATCTGGGTATCGAATATCAGCAGGGGTTCAGGTGTCTATTGCACCAATTTGGCATCCTCACCAATTTTCGAGTGCAATAACGCATGGGCAAACGGCATTGCTGAGTTTGGAGGCTCATGCCCCGATCCAACAGGAACAAACGGAAACTTCAGCGCCGACCCACTCTTCTGTTGGCCCGAGGGCGATGATTTCTATCTTCATGCCGACTCCCCCTGCGCTCCTGAAAACAGTCCTGCTGGGTGTGGACTGATTGGGGCCTTTCCCGCTAGTTGTGGCATATCCGGAGTTGATGGATGGGTTGCCAATGATGTTAATGGACTGATTCGCTCCTATCCCAATCCAATGAAAACTAGCTCAACCATCATTCTCAGCGGAGACCATTCCTTCCTTAAGGGAGAGGTCAGAATCCTGGATATATTGGGCCGCTGCATACGGTCTTTTTCAGCGACAGACGTGGGCAGTGGAGACAGAACATTTCACTGGGATGGGCGATCTAGTTCTGGAGAGCTGGCGACACCAGGATTATATTTTATTCGAGCAAAATCTGGTGATTCTATGTTGACGAGCAAAATAATGGTGGTCAGATAACGCGTCCCTTCTATAAGACTTGAGTCCAAAAACAGAGAGTGGTTCGTAAAGGGTTGCACCCGGGGAGCCGCGGATTTGTCATCTCGAAATAGTGTGGTCATTTTGGGTGACGCTGGCCCCGGTGGTGATAGCTGCCGGGTTTCGCTATATGTGT
Source organism: Candidatus Eisenbacteria bacterium (assembly GCA_018831195.1). Lineage (NCBI taxonomy): Bacteria > Candidatus Eiseniibacteriota > Candidatus Eiseniibacteriota bacterium. The sequence continues at coordinate 2,054 of JAHJDP010000119.1, forward strand.
AAGTTCTATAGGGTTTTGCGGTTGCGACGGTTTAGGTTGGATTCTCTGTTTGTATAAGGTCTCATTCGGTTATCGGTCATAATCCTCGGAATTGGCGTGGGATGGCCGAAGTTCTCTGACTCTCTCCTCTCGGCTCAGCACCGTTTAACGCTCGCGTTGCACTCGGACCCCGAGTGAGACCGTCTTCTAACTCTCGTTCCGGTCTAAGCACAATTGCATTCGCCTCAAAACGGACGGAGTTTCCAAGCGCCTAACCACTCGAAAATGGACAACCGCTATTCCAAGTAAAGAATCCAGATGTCGGATATGTCTTCATTGCTGGTATTGCTATAGCTGATCGCGCGACCGTCAGGAGACCATGAGGGATATATCTGATCCATGGGATCAAGAGTTAGTTGGGTTGGATTCTCTCCGGTCGCGGAAATAACCCATATATCATAGCTCCCGGATCGATTGGATGTGAAAGCGATTTGGCTCCCATCAGGTGCCCAGGCAGGATGGACGTCACGAGCGGGATCGGTGGTGAGTTGAAAAGGCGCGCCCCCTGCAGGGGATATTACCTATAGATCATAGTCGGCGAAACAATGTCTCCAAATATCCCCTCCGGCCATCGAGACAAGCAATTCGTCATCAATTCTGAACGGTTTCCTGCATGAGCAAAGGACCTGACCCGGTGGATCCGGAATATTTGGCGCATTTATCCCTTCAATTATGAGTGTTAGATTCGATGCCCGTGGCCCTGTTCAGATCAAGCAGCGTCGCGGTAATAGTACTCATGATTCCGCCGCGCCTCTCGCGGAAGCGCACTCAATGTAAGCGTTCAGGTTGGGAGAGTGTGGCGGGAGCCGGACGGGTCGAACCTGTGCATCTATGAGCATAGCTCGAAATGGGTCGCAGAACTTGGTATCGCGATCCATGATGAGATAGTTCAGGCTGGGGAGGAATCCGGCGAAATGGACGCGGCGGGCGGAGATTCCGGTAGCGAAGAGGCGAGGACCCGTCAGGGTAAGAGTCGAGGATCCTGGGTTGGATGACATATGTGGAAGCGACAGCAATCACAGGGAAAGTGATCGTATTTGCTATACTACGATTTCAGTTCAAGATTGCGGCAGGATCAGCACAGGCCGGCGTACGCCGACCCGCAGCTCGGTGCGACCGTCGGCGAGGGCGAAGGCGCCTTCGTGGGCATCCAAAATCCTCTCGATCTCCGGTGCGAGCGGTGTGTTCCCAAACCCTCCTGTGACGACCAACGTATAACTTGGGTCGACCGCCAGCACGTCGGCCAGATGAACACTTCCAGTGATCAGTGCTTTTACACCGCCTGCCTCCGCGGACTCCAGATCAGCGCGGCTGGCCACAGGCCGCACGAGCAGGCAACCCGGCGCAGGATCGCCGTGGCGTAAGGGTCCGGCCGTTTCTCCGCCACAACCCCACATGCCGGCGATCCGCACCGCTTCACCCTCCACGACAGCCCCGAGTTCATTCACCTCGACCACTCGACCCGGCATCCAAGCGAGCACATCGAGTGTCTCAAGTAACGGCTCGATTGAGATCACCCCATAGGCGTGATCAATTGACTTCACGCGTCCCCGGACGGGAGAGATGCTGGTGATGTAATCCGAACTCGAACGCCGGCGTGCGGCAAGCCACTGGCCGCGCTCGACATCGTCGCCCTCCTTGACGCGGATGTGGGGCTTGATCTGGTCCGGACGCAGCTTCAAATCCCCTGCGATATGCACCGGCGTCAGGGGGTGGGCCAGCGCGGCGCGCTCACGCACAACGAATGTGCCGTCCGGAAGAAGGCGCTCAATTTTGCCTTCGACTGGCGAAAGAAAATGCTTTTTATGGATAGGATTGATCTTACGCTCGGCAATGATGTCATCGATTTCGATCTCGTCACCCACGCGCTTGAGAAGATAAGGTTCTACATTGCCGGGTGGGAGGCCCAAGCGGGATGCTACCTCCAGAAAGAACGGACGGAGAAACAGTCGCTGGCTCCGCGCAATCAATGTGTCGCTTGCAACCTGCTCACCGATTTTAACAAAAATCTCGCCCGGTACGGCAAGTTCCCGATTCAGGCGTATAGTGCGGCTTTCAACAGACGGTTGGCGTGGTCCCTCACGCCCATCCGGCGCAGGTGGATCCGCCTGCAGGTGGATCGCTCTTGTCGCGCCGCACTCTGGAAGAAAGGCGCCCAAACGCACCAGACCCAGCTCATGGAAGATTTCGAGGGCCAGCGGCTTGTCAACCTCCGTCAACAGACCAAGGTGGGGGAACATAAAGGCGCGGTCAACAGCCAGCTCCAGCTCCGCTTTCGGTCTCAGCGCCTTCATCAGAATCAATGCCGCCGCTTCGCGCGATGAATGTGAAAGGATTCCGCCGCTGCCGATGACAAGATCGTAGCCGGAGAGCTGCAGCGGCCCTGTTTCTTTGGTCCGTTGCTTCGGCCTTGAAAAGAGGTGACGGATCTTGAGTTCCTCCTCACCGCGACTCATCCCGATCCCATGCAGCACGCGGAGGTGATCGCGCACCGCCTCACGGATTGCCACAGCGGCGAGGGCCCACTCAATTCGCGTTTGCAACGAGGTCGTCGGCAGGCTGGTCGGGCGGAGGTATTTCCCCCCGATCTCATCCCAGAGTCGAATCTGCGGATCTCCGCCGGCGAACTCATCATCTGCAATCAATTCCTGTATGACGCCAATTCCGGCCCTCCGGGCGACGTTAAGAGCGCTATAGCTCATGCCGAGATTGGCGCTGACCGTACGCACGACTTTCCCCGCGCGCGCCGAGAAGACATCCGTCGTTGCGCCGCCGATATCAATCGCCAGCATGTGCGAATCCATTTCTTGTGAAGCGGCGGCGAGGATCTGGCTGAAAGCCGCCGGTGTCGGTCTCACGGGAGCGTTGACCCATTGGGTCAGATCGTCATATCCGGGCGCCTGCGACATAACATGCTCCATAAAGATTTCATGAATTGCCGCGCGCGCCGGCTCGAGATTCTCGCGAACACTGCTGGGACGGATATTCTCGATCGGATGGAAGAGGAAGCGGTCGCCGAGCGTGTCGCGGACGAAGTCGCGTGCATGTACATTACCGGCGTAAACGACCGGCAGTTTTGCGTTCGGACTCAACTTGGGACGCAAACCCGATTCCCGAATCAGCTCCGCCAGAAAGACCGGCGCTGAAATCGCGTCACCATCAAAACCACCGGCGAGCAAAATCATGTCAGGTCGCAGGCGCTTAAGGGACTCGATGCGTTCGTAAGGGGCGCGTCCGTCATCCAATGCAATCACATCCAGCAGGATCGCGCCGGCGCCCAGCGCGACCCGCTCCGCGCTGCGGCTCGTCACCTCTCGTACAAGCCCGGTGACGATCATTGCGAGCCCCCCGCCGGCGGAAGAGGTTGAAAAGTAAGGAAGTTGTGGCCGGCCGCCGCGAGTCAGCTCGATGCCCGTCCTATCCGCCAGCCCCCGCAATGCCTCACCGACACCGATCATGACGTCTTCATGTGGCCGTTCCACCGTTGTCGGCGCTTCGTGCCGGTGGTAGGACCAGCGATCTTGCCGGTCGAAGAGGATTGCCTTGGTCGTGGTGCTGCCGACGTCCGTGACGATGAAGCGGTCAAGATTGGATGGCTGCGACAATTTGTGACTCCTTGGGTTTTCAGGAATTTCCAGATTGCACTCCAAGATCAAATGGTAGCGTTTCTAACGCAATCCAAACAGGAAAAGATCACAATGTCTCGCTTCCAGCGGCGGGGATCGAGTTGAGCCTGGGTCGATTGGCGACAGGGACCTCGTCTGATATGATAAACGACAATGTGGCGGATCAGGAGCGACCCGTGAGTCCGGTTTGAAAGGCGCATGGCTTGGTGAGTTGTCCTATGCAGTACGCGAAAGAAATCCGAATCCTCTTCTGTGCCGATACGCATCTCGGTTTCGATGAGCCGGTACGCCCGCGGATTGAGCGACGCCGTCGCGGGACGGACTTCTTCGCCAACTTCCAACGAGTACTCGATAGCGCGCGGGATCGCCGCATTGATCTTGTCGTTCACGGGGGCGATCTCTTCTTCCGCAGCCGGGTACCCGCGTCGATCATTGACCGGGTCTATCGGATGCTTCTCGAATTCGCTGCGCATGATATTCCGATTTTGATCGTACCGGGTAATCACGAGCGCTCGATATTGCCGTCGTCGCTGTTCTTGTCTCACCCCAACATCCACGTCTTCACCCGGCCGGAGACAAAAGTCTTCGAATTCGCGGGGACAAGAATCGCCTTTTCGGGATTTCCCTGCGCGCGAAGCGAGGTGCGTCAACGGTTTGGATCGCTGATATCCGACACAGGTTGGGCCGAGGTAAAGGCGAGCGTGCGGTTTCTTTGTCTGCACCAGTCGATTGAAGGGGCCCAGGTAGGGCCTTTGAATTATACATTTCGTCGGGGGAACGATGTCATCCCGATGGCCGATCTACCGTCCGCATTCGATGCGGTCCTGGCCGGGCACATACACCGGCGACAGATCCTGAAGCACCGTCGGCCGGATGGGAGTTCAATGCCGATCGTTTATCCCGGTTCCATAGAGCGCACCTCTTTTGCCGAGAGGTTTGAACCGAAGGGATACTTCGACCTGGGCATTGGAAGACGTATCGCCGGCGGGCGATGCCGCCTTAAGTTTGATTTTGTACAGCTCCCGGTGCGACCGATGGAAGAAATCGTGCTTGGCGACGACATAGATCAGCACGGGGTGCGGTTTTTTTTGATATCGCAACTGGCCCGCCTCGACCCCAACTCCATTGTTTGTCTCAAGTGCAACGAGGGGGTCGCGTCCGAGGTCCGGGGCGCCTTGACAAGCAGACTGCTGCGCGAGGTCTGCCCAGCGACGATGAACATCCAGTTAGGGACCCATCTGTTCGGCCGGCGGAAGGGAAGCGTCGCATGATCCGAGGTCCACAACACGACAGGCTCATCCAGATGATTTGCGATCAGGTACCGGAAGGGCCGGGAGTCTACACTTTTCATGGCGAACGGGGCGAGATCCTTTACATTGGAAAAGCGGTCAACCTGCGGCAGCGGATGCTGAGCCACATGAGGCAGGATCCCAAGCCGGATGAGGTGCGCCATTCCCGCCTGGTCTACGAGGTCCGTGATTTCGATCATCAAACCACCGTATCCGAGTTACCGGCCCTGTTGCTGGAGGATGAACTCATAAAGACGCACCGGCCCCGCTTTAACATTCGCCAGAACGAGTTTCTGGAATACAAATACCTTGAGCTGTCAGCTGACGAGTATCCCAGGCTGCGCATGATCGATCACGAGGCGGATTTCGGAGATCGTCCTGTGTTCGGGCCGTATCGTGATCGGTATCTGGTCGATCGAATCCTGCAGTTGATTCACCAGCACATCGGTCTGCGTTCGTGTCCTGAACCCGACCCGATAACCAGCTGTCTGGAATTGGATCTCGGGCACTGTGCGGGACCCTGTCGGAAGGGTGTAACCCCGCTTGACTACCAGCGGGTGGTGGCGCGCACGGTCGCGTTTCTCGACGGCGATGAGTCGGATGTCGCCTTGCATTTGCAGCAGGCGATGGCGCACTCGGCGGAGAAATACGAGTTCGAAAAGGCGCAACGACTGAAGGAGCATCTCGAATTCTGCCGTCGCTTCGGCGAGCGGCAAAGATTTCTACATAAGTTCAAGGAGCGGAAACTGACCGTGGTGGAGAAAGGCGACCACGAACTCACCTATGTGTTCTTGCGGGGCCGGCTGGCCGCCCACGGAACGGCCATAGAGTTGACAGAATGCCGGTCGGGCGGGAGAACCCACATTCCGTCATGCTCCAGCAACGACGCGCGGTTCCTCCTCGATCGGGCAACGATCGTCCACAACTGGCTGCGCCGCAATTCCGACCGCTGCGAGCACACCTTCGCGGAGCTCGATCAGTAATTGTTCAAATAATCGTCCCTTATTTCTATTCCGTCCGCGAGTGGGCGCTGCGAAAAAGAGCTTTATTCTCAGGTCGGATATTATGAATAGAAGGGTCAGATTTTTTTCGGTTGCTTGTCCAGTTTCCGCTTTTCCTCTTTGTCATGCTTACTCGCCTTCTGTTTCTTATCCTTGGCCCTGTCCTTCTTGCCGCCTTTGTCTCCCATTGTGCATCTCCTTTTGAGGGTTCTCCCGCTCGCACTCAGCCCGGTCCACCCAGGGTCCAGACCTCGCGTCCGCTCTTGAGGTGCTTCTTGTGGATCTTCACGTCGTCGGCACCCTCGGACTCGGCAATGGAGCAGAGCTCGGCGACGTCCTCGGGGCTGCCGTCGCAGAATCCCATGGGTCGTGGATTGTTCGGCAGGTTGAGCTGGACCTTGAACTCGCCTCGGTTCCAACGGGTCTGCGTGGTGTTGTCATACGGGTGGATCATGGGATGTCCGTCCTTCCCGGAAACTCCGTCTCTGTTGCCATGCTAGCGGTTGGCCGAGACTCATTGTAGCGTCGTGCTGCCTGCATGTAAACAGAACATTGATGAGTGACAAAATCCGGGCAGCTGGAGAGCTGCGCCGTGATGGATTTTCTCTACTCAATGGGCCGAATAGCCAGAAGCTCACGCGAAATCAAATCGCTCAGATTGTCCTGATAACCGGAACCCACCATTTTTGATGAGACATTTAATGTACAATTACCGAACTCTTATATATGGCTCGGAACTTACCGTATCTCGTAGCAGATGACCTCGAGCGGCTCGATCTCCGTCTCCTCGTCGGCCTCCCGGGGATTGAAAACGCTCCCGGTGCCCCGCACCACCACCATCCGGCGGTTGCCGACCAGGTAGCAAGTGCCCTCGTTCATCTCGTGGCCCAGGGGGATGGGCACCTGCGTGAGGTACTCGCCGTCAGGCGCGAAGACGTCCCAGGTTTCTAAAATGCCCTCGGGCTGGTCCTCGTGGCCGTGCGGCGTCAGGACCCAGATCGTCTCGTCGTCGGGATTCGTCATGATCCGCGCGACGCAGGGGTCGTGGTCTTCGATGGTCCAGTCCGTGTTCGCGGGGGTTCCCGGGTCGATGACCGGGGAGACCCTGCCTTTCTCGGCCTGTGTTCTCTTGCGCGGTTCGTATCGGCGCCCGAAGACCCGCACAAGGTTACCCGCCGTGTCGTACTCTGAAATCTCGTACGCGTCCCTCTTCATGGGGGCGTAGATGCGGCCGCCGGAACCGAGAACCCAGCTGCGATCGATGTAGTAGTCGTCGGCCTCGACGAAGATGTACCCGCTCGGGTCGAACGGCGTGGTGATTTCGAGGATTTTGTGAAACTCGCAGATCGAAGCGTCACCCACGGACACGAAGCGGTCGGTGTAGCTCTCTCCGCCGGTCACGAAGGCGATTTTGCCGCCGCTGGCCGCCAGCACGCCGTCGACGCAATGCAGGCTGATCATAACGGCGACATTGCCTTCAGCGGGTGCGCCGACGGGATAGTGGGTGCCGATGGGCGTCCCGTCCAGCCGGAGGGTGATGAGTTTGGCGGGGAAACCCGTCCCGATGCCGAGAACGTCATCCGCCAAAAAGACCAGCCCCATCGGCTGGCGTACCTCGCCGGGGCCGTCGCCTTCGCGGCTGATATCCCGCAAGTGTTCGCCGTCGGCAGAGATTACCACTACCTGGCATAGCTGGTTATCCAGCACAAAGAGGCTGCCATCGGGATGCATTTTCAGGTCTGTAATGCGTCCAAACATAATGTCCTCGTTCTCGCCTCCGACCCGCCACAGTTCGTGGAGGGCCAGCGGCTGGACGCCGTGAGTGGGGCCGTCGTCATCAAGGCTGCGAGGGACGTCGGCGGCATCGGCCGGGCCGAACGCCGAGCCAAGGAACAGAACGATCATGGCGAAGGGGAGGCATTTCATAGCGCACCTCTGGTTGGGCTCGCGCCCGGGGACGTGGCGCTGGTCGGGGGGCGGAAGGGGACACTCTCGCCAGTGAATACGTGTGAAGGGCGGGATGGGTTGCGGCATTCGAATCAAAGCTGGCATTGATCCCGCGGAAAGAAGTCATCGGCCGGGCCGTTTCAGCCCCTCTTCAATCCCTCCAATACTCTCTCCGGCGTCATGGGCATCTGGTGCAATCGAGTTCCGGTCGCATCAAAGAGGGCGTTGGCCATGACGGCCCCCATGCAGATGATGGCGGGCTCGCCGCCCCCCTGGGGGCTCAATTGATCATTCTCGATCAGGATCGTCTCGATCTCCGGCAGCGACGAGAACCGAGGCAACTCATAGGTATCGAAGTTTTCATCCAGGATCCGTCCGCCCTTGAAGCGGATATCCTCCGAGAGCGCGTACCCCAAGCCCATCGTCAGGCAGCCCTCCATCTGGATCGTGGCCCCCTCGGGATTCACGACAATCCCCATGTCCTGGGCGCAGACGATCCGCCGGGCGCGGATCTTTCCGCTCTCCTTGTTTACCTCCACCTCGCCGATCACGGCGACATACGTGCCGGCGTCGATCCCGCAGGCGATGCCCCATCCGCGCCCGCTGGGGGAGGTGATCTTTTCCCACCTGAAACGCTCCGCCGCCGCTTTGAGAACCCTCACCATTCGGGCGTCGCTGATATTGTTCAAGCGGAACTCCAAAGGATCAACCCCCGCGCGTGCGGCCATGATATCGATCTGCGATTCCTTGGCAAAAGTGTTCGTGTTGGCTCCGGGAGCCCGCCATGGGCCCACGGCGAAAGGATGCGCGCCGGTCGATCCTCCCATCCAATCGCCATGCACTTTGATAAGGTTGTTGGGGACGTCGTAGTACTGGTCGGAGCCGCGGACTCCTGCGAAGTAGACCGTATAATCCCACAGACAGATCTTCCCCGCAGCATCGACGCCCGAGCGGATATCGACGACGGCGGCGGGCCGGAAGGTATCGTAAAAGAATTCCTCTGCTCGATCCCACATCACTTGAACGGGCCGCCCGGTGATCAAAGCCAGCCGCGCCGCTTCCTCGGCCTGCCGGCCCGCGCTCTTTCCACCGAATCCTCCGCCCACGAAGGGTGTGATCACGCGAACATTTTCCGGCGGCATGCCGAGCGCATCCGCGATCCGCTCCTGAGTCGGGAAGGGCGTCTGCGTCGACGGCCAGATCGTCATCCTGCCGTTCTCCGGCTTGGCCAATGCCGTATGGGTCTCCATGGGGGCATGGGCGACGTAACCATCAAGGTAGCGTACTTGTACAATTGATGCCGCCGCCCGTTCTCCCGCGGCCAGATCGCCCCGGGGATCGCGTTCCGCCGCAGGGGGAGCGGCCTTGATCAAATAATCGAAGATCGTCTTGTCGTCGACTTCCGGCTCCGGGATGTCGTATACGGCCTTGATGCTGTGAAGGGCCTTGGCGGCCTCTTCCGGATCCGCATGCAGCACGGCGATCAGGTCTCCATCCGTCACCAGGCGCGCGCCCGGCCAGCGCTCCGCCGCCGATGTATCGACGCTTTTCAAGACGGCATCATGCGCCGGCGGCCGCAGGAGCTTCGCGTAGAGCATCTCCGGGACGCGGATATCGCCGGCGTAGAGCGCCTTCCCCGTCACCTTATCCCGCGCATCCCCGCGCAATGCCGACGTCCCCATCACCTTGAAGTTTTGGACGGATGTGAGCCGGGCCGCGCCGTCCGTCGTGCGAACGATTTGCCGGCCCTGCGCCAGCTGCCCGAAACTCACCTTCTTCTTCGGATCCGCGACGCTGAAGATGAATCCATTCTCCGCCGTCAGCTCCTGTTGCGGGACCTGCAGATGGTCGGCGGCGAGGCTCATGAGAATGTCTCTCGCCTCGGCCGCGGCTGCCCTTAAGGCCGGACCGAAGAAGCGTGTCGTCATCGAACCGAACGTCCCCATATCCCATGGACAGAGATCCGTATCCCCCATGACCATCTGGATCGACTCGAGGGAGACGCGGAGTTCCTCGGCGGCCATCTGTGCCAGGGAGGTCACCACCCCCTGGCCCATCTCGATCTTGCCGGTGAAGATGGTGATCCGTCCGTCCTCATCGATGCGGAGATAAGCATTCGGATCGCTTGGGTACGGTCGTCCCCGCTGAGCTTCCGCCGGCGGTACCGGCCAGTCGCCCACCGTGAAGAGAACGATGATGCCTCCGCCGACGAGTTTTAAAAAATCCCGCCGCTTGAGAGACAATCCGGCATCCGCCGCGGCGGATTCGGGATGGCGTTCGCTTTCATTTTCCATCGCAGGCCTCACCTTTTCTTTGAGGAGCTCTCAATGGCTTCGACGATGCGCTTATGCGCGCCGCACCGGCAGAGGTTATCGTCCATCCCTTGAATGATCTCCTCGCGACTCGGATGGGGTTTCCTCAACAGCAGGGCATAAGCGGTCAAGATCATGCCGGGCGTACAAAAACCGCACTGCAGCGCGTCGTGCTGGATAAACTGTTCTTGAAGCGTGTGGAGCTTGTCCGCTTGCGCCAATCCCTCGATCGTCAGGACCTCTTTGCCGGCGATGGTTTTCACGGGCACCTGGCAGGACCGCACCGCCTCCTTGTCGACAATCACCGTGCAGGCGCCGCAGAGCCCCTCGCCGCATCCGAACTTTGTACCGGTCAGTCCTAATTCGGTCCGGAGAACCCAGAGGAGTGTCCGCTCTCCGTCGATGTTCAGGCTGGTGGGCTGACCGTTGAGAGTGAATGTTATAGTCTCTTTCATGGTCCCTCCCGGCGAGGTTATGGATAGAGGCGGTGTTGTTGGGAATGATCATAGGATTCAGGGTCGGATAGAGCAAGGGCGATCTGCGGCCGGCGTGATCGGCTTGAGTTAATGAAAGTGACACGGGCGGTTAGAAGTGTATCCTTAAGGCCATCGAACACCGCTGCCAACCACGGGAGGGAATGATCATGTCACCGTTATACCGATCGGCGGCGCCGTACCTGGCGCTGGTCATCCTCGCTGCCCTTCTCATGCTGACATCGTGTTGCGACGACAAGGTCTGCGATTGCGAGGACATCCCCGAGGCCACGCCCACGGGGTGGTTCCGGCAGGAATCCAACACCACCGCGTCGCTCCAGGACATTGTGGCCATCGACGCGCAGACGGCGATTATTGTCGGGGACACGGGCACCATATTGCGAACCGCCAACGGCGGTGAGACGTGGACGCCCGTCGTCAGCGGCACCCCATCAAACCTTTACGGCATTGAGATGCTCGATGCCGCGTGCGGTTGGATTGTGGGAGCGGATGGCACCTTCTTGAAAACCACGGACGCCGGATTGACGTGGTCGGCGCACAATGTCGACGATTCCTACCACTTGCGCAAGATCTCCATCGTTGACGCCGGTATCGGCTGGGTGGGCGGCGGCCCGCGTGGTGCGGGCGAGGAGGGACCCCATGTGCTCCTCAAAACGACCGACGGCGGCGACACGTGGGCTTACCAGGATCCTGGCGGCATCCTCAACGAAGTCGCCTTCGCCGACGCGGACACAGGCTGCTATGTGATCGGTAGCACCCTCTACCGCACCACCGATGGCGGTGACAACTGGACCGAGGAGGTCAGCAACGCCCCCTCGTGGTTCGCCACGCTGTTTTACACTGACGTTAACACCGCGTGGGCCGCGGGGTCGCAGGGCTACGTGGCGCGCAGTGACGACGCAGGTAAAACCTGGGTGGTGCAGGTATCAGCCACCAGCCGCAACATCCGCGGCCTATTCGTCCTTGATGCCACCCATGCATGGTATGTGGCGCGCATCGGCGTGATCGCGACGACTCGTGACAACGGTGTCATCTGGACGTTCCAGTACAGCGGCACGACGGAAGTCTTCACCAGCGTCTCCTTCGCCGACGCCGATGCCGGCTGGGTCGTGGGCGAAAGCGGCGGCATTTACAAAACGGTCACGGGCGGCGAGGGGTGACCTGCCCGGCGTTTCCGCCGTGCGTTTCTGGATTCACCTGCCGGCCGGTGCGGAGGTGATCGATTTCACTTATCCGTTCGAGCGCGCCGGCGCGGAAGGGGCCTACACCTACCAGGCCCGGAATTTCCTCCCCGACCGGGACATCATCGTCCGGTGGCGGCCTTGATCCCGACTCTATATGGACGATAGGTGGGGAATGCGAGATGATGCTCTGCAACCGGCAGACGAATCCAACCCTTGTCTTGAGGAGACACCCTATGCTGAGGATTACCGGCGCACCGCGGCGTTCCCTATACCAGATCGCAGCCTTCTGCCTCCTGGGCCTTTGCTTCTGGCTGAGCGGCTGCAGTCGTGAGGTTCTGAAAACGGAGGATGGGGAGCCAGGGCCGGACAATTGGGAGCTGGGGGAATCCTCAACCTACAACATCCCCGCCGACGAAGATGTCCGCATCATCGATGACGTCACCGGACACATCATCCGCATTCCCGATACGGGGGGCGGATCCCTCACCGTCACAGCGATTGTTTCAGGCCCGCAGGCCGCCCCCGACGACAGCGCCTTCGCCCTTTCCTATACGGGAGCGGGGCCGGTGCAGATCATGATTCCCCATGGTCCCGAGGATTTCGACTTCGTCTTCGGCTATTCCTCTTTTCAAGGAGTGATTCTGGAAGGTGACGAGGGCTCCGACTACGGGTGGCTTCCCTTTCCGGTTACGGAGACCATCGGCGATACGCTGGTGTTTGGTCTTTTAAATTCTGAGGAGTCCAAGAACGTACAAGCGGCGTTGTGGCAGGGGATCACCAACTTCAAGCGGCTCAAGATCAAACCCGGGACGGAGCACGGCGATCTGATGCGCGTGTTCGAACAGAACGTACGGGATGCCCTTAACAATCTCATTCTGGTTGTCCCCGCCGCTCGTCGTGATCAGACCATGCAGGACATCGATGGGCCCTTTAAGCGGACGGTGTTCGTCGACATCAATACAGGATCGTGGTGGCCGACCAAGCCGAAGTATGTCGCCTTCTGGACCTTCGTCCCGGCTATCGCCCGCTGCGCCCTCATGATGAAGGACGACTATGCGGGCAGCGTTGCGCACGAGGTCGGACACTACCTGCACCATGTCCTGGTCAAAAACAACCTCTATCTCAACTTCGCCATGAACGCCCGGCCTTACGGCCACAAGATCGGCTCTGCCGGCGCCCGGAACAATGTCATCGAGGAACCGGCCTACTTCGCGGAGTATGTCCTCAATCGGACGATCAACAACGGAAACCCGGAGCAGGGGACCTTCTTGTCATCTCTTGATCACGTTTCTGACCCGATGCAGCATGACTACCTCGATCTCGAGGGGATGGGCGTCATGATCCTGGCTTCTCTAACGCGTCAAGGCGACACGATCTTCTCCTTCTACGGACCCCGCGTGCCGGTTCCGGTTGTACAAGGCGACCTGAATGAGCGCTACCAGGCGTGCTATGAGGGGATCGCCCAGGGGGCCAACACCATCCCCTCCTTCCGCTATAAAATGCATGTCTACCTTTCGGAATCGGGGCAGCAGGACAAGATACCGGCCATGCTGCAACCCCTGGGCTGGAGTCATTTCGCCGGGTGCCGATTCGTCGACGAGCAAAGCAACCCCCTTGAGAATCATACGGCCCGTTCCGTCTCAATCGCGGGCGGAGCGACTTACCGGCTCCCGTTGGGGAGGGCCGTTGCTGCGACTCCGGGAGGTTACCTTCTGGAGCGCGTCTATCCGGGGGATAGCATCCTTCGCATCTATCGACCGAACGGCGACTCGATCGATGTCGCCCGCAACATCGAGTGGGGAACCTCAACGAACCAGAAGCAAGAGTGGGGTGATATTGTGGTGCCTCAGCAGAATCTGCTTGCTCTACTCCAGCAGCGGGGAAACATCCACACTTTCGTCTTTGCGTATATCGACGACCCTCTGAGCGAGGATCCCCGTTACCAAGGCTTCTCAGTCTCTAATACCGTCTCCTGCCTCCCGGGAGCTCCCGCCCTCACCTGGGAAGGAACCGGCTTCTCCTTCACAATGCAGACGACTGAGGAAACCATTTATCATACGGCGGTCTACACCGACAGCCTGCAGGGAGAGGTCTCTCCAGACGGGAGATCCATCGAATGGATCCGCCTCTACTCGGATCGCACGACAACATATCCGCAGGGTGGCCGCTACCAGTGGCAGACCGATATCACTATAAGAGACATTCCCGTGACGGCATATCCCGGAGATGAGTGGCAGAACACCGAATTCCAATATTACCTCCTGCCTGAAGAAGCGCCGGACCGGGTCGTGAGTTGCAGGTGGTATCACTACTACAATAATCAGGAGATGGTAAGCACTACCTTCATTTCCCCAGGCAGCGAATGGTCATTCGCTATATCGACGCGCGAATGAAGCGCTCTAAGCGTTATTGTAGAAGTACCATGCCCGGCCGGCGCCGACGCCTCGACGACATCTTTTTAGATCCTGTCTGATGATACGGATGAACTTGGGGTGGCGTCCGGACACGAAAAATGTGTTACGATCGACCGTTGCCGCAATGCCGAGGGGCTGTTGATCGAACAAAGGAGGTAACGATGAATCTGAAGGGATCGCGGGCACTCGTCACCGGAGGGAGCGAAGGCATCGGGCGGGGGATCGCGGAGGCGCTCATCCGCAAAGGAGCCCGTGTGGCGATCATGTCCCGGAACAAGGAGAAGGTAGAGAAGGTCGCCGGGGAGATCGGGGCGCTGCCGATTCAAGGGAATGTTGGAATCGAGGCGGATGCCGTTCGCGCTGTCGAGACGGTGGTTCGGGAGTTCGGGGGGATCGATCTTCTCGTCAACAATGCCGGGTTCGGGCAATTTTTCTCCCTCGTGGAAGCCGACGTGAGCCGATTCGAGGATGTCTTCCGGACGAATGTGACCGGAGCGATGCTCATGGCGCGGGAAGCGGCTAAACATTTCATTGCAGAGGAGAGCGGGCATCTCGTGAACATTTCCTCCACCTCGGGCCTTCGAGGAGGGCGGGGAAGCACCGCCTACGCCGGCTCAAAATTCGCGCTGCGCGGGATGACCGAATGTTGGCGGGATGAGCTGCGCCCGCACAATGTGCGGGTGACGCTGGTGAACCCCAGCGAGGTTCAGACCGGTTTTTTCAAGAAGGTCGGCCGGGAGCAGGAAGAGTCTCTGAAGAAGCTGCGCCCGAGTGAGATAGCGGACGCCATCGTGGGGGCGCTCGAGATCGACGACCGGGGCTTCATCCCCGAGTTCTCGGTGTTCGCGACGAACCCGTTCTGAACGATGGACGGGGTTCTGAAGGCGTGTGGGCTCGGATCCAGGACGGCCCTTCGCCAGAGCCAATGGCCGCCCCAGAAGCAAGACTTCGCTTTACTTTCGCTGATAATGTTCTATCATTATTGTGCGCGGGCCGAA
Organism: Candidatus Eisenbacteria bacterium; assembly: GCA_018831195.1. Lineage (NCBI taxonomy): Bacteria > Candidatus Eiseniibacteriota > Candidatus Eiseniibacteriota bacterium. The sequence continues at coordinate 17,358 of JAHJDP010000119.1, forward strand.
GGAGGTCGCTATGATGATTCTTGTCTGTCGCCGACACGTGCGCGCATTCTCCGGCGCGAGCGTATTCAGCGGGATCGTGCTCCTCTTTTGTCTCTGCTCGACACCATGTCTCGCCAATGTTGCACCGGAATCGGCCATCCTGATCCACGTACAGCCGGTTTCCGGAACCTGTGAGACGACGATCACAAACTGCTCAGAAATGGTCCGGACGACCAATGAGGAGGGACTACTCGAGTTCTTCATCTTCTTCTTCAAGAGTTTCAGTTGGTGGGACCAGCAGCTCTGCATTCATTCACTTCAGGCCGATCTCGTGTGGCCGGAGAGCTGGCAGTACATCGACTTTGATCCATGCAGCGGATCGGGCTGGATTGAACCCACGGGCTCGACCCATTTGCTCGAGATGTCCTGGTGGAACACCATGATCCCGGACGAGCCGGCCGGAGTCTTTCTGGTCGGACGCATAATCCTGAACGTGCGGGGACCAGGGCGGCTCGATTTTGTGAATCTCATCGCCAACCCGGTCGAACTTGTCGACGCAGCGCAGTCCGGATGCTGGGGGACCCCATTCGTCACCCAAGCAGTCGGCGTCGATGCTGAGGCCGGAATGGACTGTGAGTACACTACTATGAATTGCGCGGGACACGAGGTCTGCGTGGCCGAGTTCTTTGAGCCGGAACTCGTGCTGAGCGCACTGACTGGCGGCGTCGCCCATGGGCAGGTCGAGTTCTGGGCCGAAAACTACATGGGAGAACTCTGTGATCTCGCGATCGACACCAGGGCGGATTGGGCCGAGGCTGAAATCGAATACTCCAGCCCGGGGCATGCGTACCTGCAGGTCACAGCTGATGCTTCCGGGTTATACATGGGCGTGTATCAGACGGAAATCCAGCTATCTGAGGAGCTCTACTTCCATGTTGCCCGTTGCCTGCCGGTTGTGTTCACGGTCGAGAATCCCACTCCGGGTCGTCGGGCAAGTTGGGGATGGATCAAGTCTATCTATCGTTGAGATGCAGAAGACGAAGGGCCGATGATTCCATTCAAAGCGGTTCTGCAGTTCCTCGTGGCCGCCCTGGCGACGATTGCGCGGGCTCTTGGTCTCGTTCTTGGTCTCGGTTTCGGCATGGGGCAAGTTGCCTTGGCCGGGGACTCCGACCCCATCGCGGAGGCGTTTCCTCTGATCTTCGATTCCGAGCGGATTCGAATCGAGGTTCTGGACGACAGTCTCGAGGTGCGGGGTACGCTGGTGGCTTTCCGCCGGCCGTGGCGACGTCCCCTGCGACACGCGAGCTTCGAGATCCGGTTGCCCCCGAGCGCCATTCCTCTGGAATTCAGTTTTCCGTTCGAGCGGCAAGGCGCCGGCGATGAGACCTCTTATACATACGAGGCGCGCGACTTCTTCCCCGATCGTGATATCGTCGTCCGATGGATCTACTAATCCCGTTCCATCCTGCATCTGTCCCATCTCAATAACCCCATCTGCGCTTGAGTGAGATCGCGAGGCGGGCAGGGCGTGGCCTTATACATTGTACGTGGCGGGATCCTGATGGTAAAACGTCTGGAGCTGATCGTACAACTCGGGATGCCGTTTTTGCAGCGCCTGCGGCTTCTCGAAGAAACACTCGGTGGCGACAGCGAAGAATTCGGCGGGATTGGTGGCGCCGTAGGCGTCGAGAACCGTTTGGTGGCCTTTGGCGATCTCGTCACGCAGTTCCGTGAAGGCATTGCCGAGGACGCGCGCCCACGCGACGTACAGGCTCGGTCGCTCGAGCACCGGCAGGCCCTGGGCGCGGCCGTCTTCTTGGTCGAGCTGATGGGCGAATTCGTGCAGCACGACGTTGTGTCCGTCGTGGATGTCGGCGGCGCCGCGGCGCACATCATCCCAGGAGAGGACCACCGCGCCGCTGGACCAGGCCTCGCCGAGCCGGACGGAGGGACCCTCGTGGACGATGCCCCCCGGGAGCCGTTCGTTCGACCGCGCCACGTAGGCGCTTGGGTAGACAAGGATCGATTCGAGGCGGGGATAGTCGTCGTTCTCACGATGGAGGAGCAGGAAGCAGGCCTGGGCCGCGATGGTCACGCGGATCTCGTCGGTGATCTCCAATCCGCCGCACCCCTCGAAGTGCTTTTCGGCGAGGAAGACCTGGATGTCCCCCTTGAGCTCCCGCTGGTCCTCCGGCGGTAGCTTTGCGTAGAGCGGGTAGTTGCGCTCGAGGATCTGCAGCCATTCAGGCGGGAAGGGCTGCTCTCGCAGGTGTGAACGGCGGCGCCGCTTTCCAAAATCCAACATCACGTTCCTCCCCAATAGATTGATCTTAATCCTAACATGTCGCCATGCCTTCATCATTGCCATCGGGCGAAATCCCACTATAATATTGTCAACGAATCGGGACCTTCGGTGGGTGCGGGGTTCTGTCCACCGGATGCGAATCGGTGAGCGATCATAACTGACGGTGACTCAAGCAGGGGAGGGACGGAAATGAAAAGGAATGGAGTCCTCTATTCTCTAATTTTCATCTTTGTCGTCACCATGAGCGCCTCGGCCGTCACGCCGCGTGCAGACCTCTTTCTTCCAGCAAACCAAAATCATGTGAAGGGGCCGGTAAATGATCGACCACCGGGGGCGGATCGCCCCTTCGCCAGGGCCGATACGATCTGTTGGGGCGGCCATGACGGCAATGGCTATGCCGTCGAGGGGGGGATCTGGGATTTCGCCGACGGGACCCTTCAGGGTTGGTACGGCATAGACCGGACCCAAAATACAGGCGCCACTTGGTGGGCCCGCTATACCATCGCCGATTATGAGGATCACGGAACCGGAGGCATCGATCCTCCGATGACAACCGGCACCACCGGTCATCTCTGGTGCGGCGGCCAAAAATCCCTCGCGGAGGCCGAGTGTTGGGCGTGTGACGCCGGGGCCGGCGGCAACACCTACGGATACAAAGCGAACCTCTGCCAGAGAATCACCGGTGAGCGGCTGCCCTATTCCGGCGGTGATATCAGCATCAGCATGATGTACTACACCGACTCCGAGGGGGGGGTGTTTGATTACTCAAAGGTCCAGCTCGTTTGCTGCCAAGGCGCGACGGAGCTGGAAGTGATCACGGCGGACATTCTCGACGCCGGCATCGATGGATATCCCTGGGGCGTTGAGACGGGCCCTTCAAGCTATGTCGGATCTGTGCCGGGCGGCGCGATCCCCGGGGACGCCGACGGTGTCAGGATGCGCTTTGAGTTTGTTTCCGACGGCGGTTGGGATGATGAAGACGGCCGCTACTGCTCCACCTACGGGGCGATCGGACTCGATACGATCGAGCTTTCAGGCGGCGTCAGCGCCCAGTATGACTTCGAAAACGATGATGAGGGTTTTCTCCCCGAGCACTGCCCCGGCGTCGGCGAATGGGTCGCGGTGCATGCCCTATCCGACTATACCATTCTCGATCCCTGCGCCTGCGGGCTGGCGGATTATGTCCTCGCGATGCACGATGAAAACAACGGGCATGGCGATCCATCCAGCGACGTCAATCAATGGGCCATGGCGGTGAGCCCGATCATCAATCGCACGGCCTATCAGGGGTCCGGATATCATTCCGTCTTCGCCCGATGGGATATGTATGCCTTGATGCCGCTGTCCAACGGCGTTCTTTTTCGCCCCGGATGGATGTACGCGCCGTGGGAATGTCCCGGGACTGGCGCAACGGGCTGGTCGCCTCGCGTCGGGCAAAGCGCTTGGTTCTATGTCGGAGACGACCCTGTCTGTTTCCAGACAATGAACAGCGCAACCGAGAACGATATCCCCGGGGACGCCGATTATTACCGGTTCTGCTTTGAGCTGAGCGCTTGTTGCGAGTGCTTCGGTTTGTTCGGCTCGGACTGCACCGGGAGCAGCAATGCAACGCCCCTCCTCGATAATATTCAGGTTTGTATAACCAGCGGACCATCCTGGCCGCCGGACTACCAATACTATGTTGACGCCTTCAGCCAAAACATATACCTCGATCCGCACGCAGCAGGGCGTTGCGATTCTTGGGGCGGGGGTTGCGGCGATACACCCCCCTACATCCTGGCTGATTCCCTGGCCATCTGCGGCCCTCCGGTGTCCGAGCACATGCCATCCTGGGAGGCCAACCTCTGGTTGTACATTCCCCGCGTGGGCCCGCGAATCAATCCTGCCGGCTACAGCGCATGGAAGAGCCGTCTCTCCGGTGATCCCGGGCTCGAATTCGTTGCGGTGAAGATGGACTCCTGCGAAATCACCGTGGCCGGGAATCACATAGCTTATACCAACAAGTTCTGCTCCTACTTTCACGAGCAGGATCCGGGATTCGATTCCGGCTTCGGCGATTTGACGGATGAGAACGAAATTCTCCCCGACGATCTTTTCACTCCCGGCACATTGATTCAGTATTTCGTCACCGCCAACTACGTCGGCAACCCCGAATATATGTTTATTGAGGACACCACCGGCGGATTCTTTCGCGAGATCGAGTTTCTGCCGAGCATGCGAGAAGATGTCCCGGGCGGTGATATCGTGTGGCCCTGTCATCTCTATGTCGATGCTTATAACCGCGGTGCTCAGACGTACATTCAACCCGTATTGGACGCCTTTCTTCCTGAAGTTCCGGGGCCCGGCCCGAATAGCGACCGATATGATTATTATGGAACGGCCGGCGGCTGCGGCAAAACCAGCCTTTATCGATGGGGCAATGGCGGAGCGTCGATCTATCAGCTCTTGGGGTATTGTTTCATTCTCTTGAATACGGGGGATATGTCGGCGGGATCCATGAAAGAGATTGATTTCATCGGACTTGAAGACTGGTTATTGACAGGCATCTGCGACGTGAGCGGCGTTCGCCAGGGTCTCCTTCTCAATGGAGATGAAATCGCCGGTATCATCCGCGCAAAGCGCCCGTCTCTGCTCACCGGGCTTCTGGGCGCGGATTTGGATTGCACACCATACTCCGATTCCGATTGCCCCTACGGCGCGCCCATGGATACGTCCTATTGCGTCGAGATCATTCAAGCCGAGTCGCCTGTTATTCCGCTCTCGTCGGATACGTGGGCCTATGGCAACGGATGCCCGTATAGGTTTAACTTCTCCGTTCTCTATCCTTTGGGCACGGGTTTGGGCAATCGGAGTTGGTTCGACTATGACTTCAGCGGACCCAAGGGCATCGTTGAATATGCGCAGATTGTAAATGAGGATCTGGGACTCGGCAATTATCGATCCGTGCTCGACGGTTACAGCTATCACCACATTACAAACTCGTTCAATGAGGTGACGGGGCAGTGTGTTGCTGACGAGGCCGGCATCGGGGGCGCGATCATGGAGGAAATCAGCGGCACGCTTCAGTGGATATTCGGTGGTTCGGTTCCCAGTTTCTGCACCGATCCGATGATCGGCTGCGGTGAGGATGTTCCCGAAATCGGCGGTGTTGAGGGTCGTATCGACCGTCTTTATCAGAACCGGCCGAACCCGTTCAATCCCCGCACGGTGATTTCCTTCTCCGTGGCGAGGAGGAGCCGCGTCGAGTTGGCGATCTATGATGTCAGGGGCCGGCTGGTCCGCAGGTTGCTCGATAAGACGATGGATGCGGGACTTCAAACCGCCGTTTGGGACGGGATGGATGACCGCGGGAATCGCGTTGGGAGCGGTGTTTACTGGTCACAATTGAAGATCGGCGGTTATCAATCCAACAAGAAGATGATTCTCATAGAGTGACGGCGGCGGAGGAAGGTGTCTTAACAGACATTACGACTGCGTCTCTTGGCTGGGTGCAACCGTCCCTTGGCTCTTTAAAATGAATGGCACGAGGATCCAGCATAGGGCCGTGAATCCGGCGCCGACACCCACCAGCAGGCCATAAGCCGTATTCGTCCCAAGCGACACCTTCCAAGCCTCGTAAAAACGACCGCCCAGGATACTCGATAGGGAGACGCTCAGGTTGCTCAGGGACATGAGGAGGGCGAAGACCGTGCCGGCCGCGGCCGGTGGACAATATCTGCCGGCCAGTTCCAGCTGCGTGAGGCTCGCGCTCATGTAGATGAAGCCGTAGGCGAGGCTGATCAAGATGGCGGAGGTCCGGGTCCCGAGGCCGATGTAGACAAGGCTCGAGAGCACCATGCAAGCGACCGAGCCGTTGAGCAGAAAACGCAGCGGTACGCGCTTCGCGAACAACCCGTAAAGGATGCAGGCGACAATCGACGCGAAGCTGCTGAGTGTATAATTAAAACCAATGAACTGTTCGGGGAATCCCAGCTTCGTGCTCATGTGGACATAGAGCACATCAGCAGAAAACGGATTGAAGTTCAGCAGAAAGTAGAATACGGCGATGAGGAGGACGATCCGCGTCCGCATCACCTGTCCGAGAACCTTGACGGCGCGCTTCAACTGCTCGCGTTGCAACTCGGGGCGAGGCTTCTCCTCAATCTGGAAGATCGCAATGTATAACGCGACCATGCCCAGCAGGGCGCAGATGATGAAGCCCAAGCGCTGATACCCATGCTGGCTGATCCAGCCGCCGGCCACACCGGTCAGCAATCCCGCCGTGTACATGGCGCCCCACTGCGCCGATTGCAATCTTCCGGTGAGCCCCAGCGGCTGACCGGTTTCGATCATGATGGCATCCGTCGCCACATCCTTGAAGGCGATGCCGAAGCTCGGCAGCAATAGCAGGGCCAGCAGCGCCGTGGCGACGGCAGGAGAGAGGGGGAGCAGCGAGGCGGCCACGAAGCCACCGATCATCAGCAGACTCGACATGATCAGATAGCTTTTGCGCCGGTACCCCCTGATCGGGATGAAATCGGATATCAGGCCGAAGAGCGGCTTGATGTACCAGGGAAATCCCAAAATGAACATGAAGGTCGCGATCCCGGCCGTGTCGCGCCCCCATCCCCTGAGCATCGATCGAAGCGGCTGGGAGAGAAGACCCGCCGAGAGCTCGCCCGTACCCTGAACGAAGTAGAGCGCCGCGAAAATGATGAACAACTTTCGTGTCGAATTCTTGGTCATTTTTCAGCTACTGTCGCAAGGACTCCATTTTGCTGGAAAAAACGGGGATGGGTCACCCCATCTTTTTAATCGACGATCGGATCCATCCGAACACGTTTCCAACTATCACATGGGATCATTATCATGCAAATCCCTTCGAGCAAGGGAAATTTGCTCTGTGAGATCCAGTATGGATCCACCGTGGGATCCTGAGTGGGATCCAACATGGGATCCAGAATAGTTGTCGAACCCTGGAGAAAGAAGTACAATCAGATTCGGCAGAAAAGATTCTCCGGAACGCCGTCCGTCGGCCGTGGATCGTCCGGAAGGCGGGCTTTTTAAAAAGGGATTCGCCCATTTTTGGAAAGGAAACTCCGATGATTGTTCAACACGATGTCTTTCGCATCCTCCGCGGGGGATCCTTCATCCTTACCCTCCTCTTTGTCGCGCCGTGGCTCGGTTTCTCCGCGGCTCTGGCTGACGGGACGCTCTTCTTCACGGACATCTTCAATCCCAGCTTCTCCGACGGTTTCATCCGGCGTGTCGAAACCGATGGAACCGGGCTGCAAACGGTCCTGTCCGGGGGCGGCGGACTGCGCGGCATCGCCGTCTATCCCGATTCCGAATATGTCTACTACACCGATGTCGACCTCGATCAGATCCGGCGCTGCAACTTCGATGGCGGCAATGTGCGCACCCTCGTCTACGGACCTGTCTTTCCTATGGAGATCGCCATCGATCCCGCCGCCGATCTCCTGGTATGGGGAGATCAAGGCGCCGGCGTTATCGGCGTCGCGCACCTCGATGGCACGGGAGCGCACACCCTTCTCACGACATCCTTTGCCGCCGGGCTGGCTCTCGACACCGTGAACGGGAAGATCTACTGGAGCACCGCGCTGACGGGGTCCACCGGGGAGATCCTCCGCGCAGATTATGACGGATCGAATAGTCAAACGGTGGTTTCAGAATCCGACAGGCCCGCCCGCCTCGCCCTCGATATAAGCGGGGGTAAAGTCTACTGGACCGATTACGTCGTCGACGTCGTGCGCCGGGCCAACCTTGATGGAACCGAAGTGGAAACGATTTTTGATGCGGGCGGAAATCACAACCCCGATGGCATCTGCCTCGACCTCGCCGCGGGAAAAGTCTACTGGGGGCAGGAGGGCGTACAAGTTAATCGTGAAATGATCAAGTGCATGAACTTCGACGGCACCGCGGTCGAGGATGTCATCGACGGATTCGGTATCGTCGCGAGCATCGACCTGAAGGCGGCCCCCTTTTCTTCCGTCGGGAGCGGTCCCGCGGCGATGCGCCTGTTGACCGTATCTCCCAATCCCTTCGCCGGGAGCGCCGCCCTCCGCCTCGATCTGCCGCAGGATGCATCTATCCGCCTCTCCATCTACTCTGTGGACGGGCGCCGTATCACCACGCTCCACAGCGGAATCTTAGCGAGGGGCCGCCATCAACTCATTTGGGATGGGACCGACCAGGGTGGAGTGATGGCGCCGCCGGGAGTCTATTTCTGCCGGATGGACGCCGGCGCCGCCGTGGAGAAGATCCCGATGGTGTTGATTCAATGACCCTCAGGCAAAGGTAATCCACGAAAGCGGGGCAACTCCATATGTCCGGTTTATGGGCGGGATTGGTTGAATGGGTTCAGGCGCACAGCGGCCTTTCACATGGCCTCTTCGAGCGTCTGGCGGGAAGTTTGGGTCTTGTCATCCTCTTTCTTGGTGTTCGCATTCTGGTGTCAGCCATTCTTGATCGCCGAGTCCCCGACATTTCCAAGAAATATATTCTGATCAAATCGACCAGCTATGTACTCGGGTTCGCCTTATTCATGGCGATGCTGATCGTCTGGTTCGGCAACGCCACGGGATGGGTCTCCTATCTGGGGCTTCTGTCCGCCGGTCTCGCCATCGCTCTGCAGGATCCGGTCACGAATTTCGCGGGATGGATCTTCCTGACGATTCGGAAGCCGTTCGTGGTGGGGGACCGGATACAAATCGGCGAGCACCGTGGGGACGTGATCGATCTGCGCCTGTTCCAGTTCAGCATCGTTGAGATCGGAAACTGGGTGGACGCTGATCAAAGCACAGGCCGCATCATTCACATTCCGAACGGCTGGGTGTTCAAGTACAGCGCGGCGAATTACACGCAGGGATTCAAGTTCATCTGGAACGAGCTTCCCGTCACCGTGACTTTTGAAAGCAATTGGGAGAGGGCGAAAGAAATCCTCTCAGAGGTGGCGGAACGGCATTCGCTTCTCAGAAGCCATGAGGCCCAGGAGCAGGTGCAGCGGGCCGCCCGAAAGTACCTCATCAAGTTCACACATCTCACTCCCATCGTCTGGACCTCCGTTATCGACAACGGCATCACATTGACGGTGCGCTACATCTGCGATCCCAGGAAGCGAAGGTCGTCGGCCGCCGCCATATGGGAGGATGTGTTGAAGGCCTTCGCCGCCAACGACGACATCGATTTCGCCTATCCCACAACCCGTTTCTATCACAATATGTCCGAGGGAAAACCAGGAGCCCGGGCGGGCGTCGCGGGACCGCCGGTTGAGGCAGGGCGCTGAGGCCGTCGGGGACCGACAGGGGTTCATTGGAGGTGTAGGATGCGCAAACGTATAACCCATTACGGCACACTCTTTCAAATCATGGGAGTCATTCTTTTACTCGCCGGATGTTCCTCGGAATCAGTCCCCCCGACCGAATCCACCGCCGGTCTCCTTATCGGGGGGGTAAGAGTTCCGGAGGTTGTGGTCGAGGGGGAATCCGCCAGCGTGACTGTTTGGGGGACGTCTCCTCAGGGGACGCGGGCGGTCGAGACGCTCCTTATACAAGTCGTGAATCAGCCGACTGAGGGGCCGGGTGAGGAGCCCGGGGAGATCAGCGTCTCGCTCGCGGCCGACCCATTGAGCCGTCCCATTCGATGCGGAACGACATTCGAGATCACGGGGGAGCTTCCGGTTCTCGAGCCCGGCGATTACGTCGTTGAGATTGCCGGAACCCATCGCCGACAAATGCTTCACGTCTTCCCTCGAGAGGGTTGGATCTGGTATCGCGCGATTGGGGACCCCCGGGTTCCCGATGAAGGACTTCGCATTCTCCAAAATGGCCGCACCATGGCCTATCGAGAAGGGGCGGCCCGCCTGGGGCGCATCCAGCTTGGCGAAGAGCGGCTCGACAGGATCATCACTTGGTTCCGGGAGGCCCGGTTTGGCGAGTTGAACGATTTTTATCTTGATGAGGAACCGCCGCATGGGCGCCTGCTGGAAGTGGCGCTGCACGACGGAGAGATGCGCAAGCGAGTCCTCGCCGACGAAGCTCTTGCGCCGGAACCGTTGAAGGTGCTGGCGGCGCGGCTATCCGATCTTATCAGCTATGTATTGTCGGATATGGCGGACCCGCATGCCGTCGTTGCGTCTCTTAGCGTTGAACCTCCGGCCGGAGAAATGGGATCCCACCGGCGGCTCAAGCTGAGCCTGGCCAACCACGGGGCGGAATCCGTCACGCTTACATTCCCAACGACTCAGCTCTACGATCTTATTATTTTGCGGGGCGGACCGCAACCCGCCGATCCGATGCTGCCGGATCCAAGTACGCCGGATCTTCTCATCTGGAACTGGGCCCACGCTATGGAGTTCAGCCAAGTCATCACGACACTGAGCCTTGAGCCGGGCGCAGTGAGGAGTTTCGAGGAAACCTGGGAAGGGTGCTCCAATGCAGGGGATGTGGCGGATCCAGGCGGCTATCACTTGGAGGCGCGGATCCCAGCGGACATTCCGGTGCCCGTCCGCCCGGCCAGGCTGGTTGTACAAAGCGAGCATCCCGGGAGTGGATTGCAGGCGAGGCTTTCAATAGAACCAGTGACTGGTCCCGAGGGATCCGAACGCGAACTGACATTGTACGTAACCAATTCCAGCAGGGAGCCGGTTAGTATAACATTTCTCAGCACGAAGCAGTATGACTTCGCCATCGAGGACCCGCGGATGGCCCGCCCCGGCTACCTCTGGCTCTGGTCGCGTGGAAGAGGGTTTGGGGATGTGGTCTTCACCGCGGAGTGGGCGCCCGGGGAAACAAAATCCTTCACGGAAATCTGGGATGGCGCGATGGAGGATGGAGCCGCAATGCCCGCGGGACGGCGCTATCTTCTCAATGGGTGGCTGGAGGTAGAAGGGCATCCTCCGCTGGTTGTCGCGCGACCGGTCCCGTTTACGATTGAGCGGGAGTAGCCGTTTCTCACAAAAACAGCAGCGGGCGCCGCATCAGCGCCCGCTGCCGCCGGGGTCGCCGCCCGGTGTTCTCTCTATTTTTCCCGGATGTAGATATCACCGTTGTAGTTTGAGAAATGTAACTCTTGACCACCGCCGTTGATGGTTCCCCAAAAGGAACGATCGATCTCTACTCTATACTTGCCGTCTGAGTCCCTCTTGTTCTTCTGGATAACCTGTTCCGGATTTTTAATTTCTTTCACCTCGAAATCCGTGAAGATATCACCTTGCACCGTCTTTATCTTGACCAGCGCTTTCAATGGCGCCGGGAATGTAATATCAACATCACCGTTAAACGAGCTGAAGGACATATCCTTTTCAGGATTAATGGCATCGAAAGTCACCGTTAGATCCTTATTATGTGCGCTGGCCACCACGCTCCCGCTAATCTTCAGAAGTGTTACAGCGCCATTTATATTGGATGCTTCAATATCTCCCGTTATGTTCTCCACTTTGATATCCCCTGAATTAATGCAGCTTAGGTTCAAGAAGGCTTTATTGGGCACCCTGATCATAAGATCGACGGGATGGGCCCATGAGTCGGTGTCGATATCGATTCTGTTATCCTGTTCTTCGACGGTGAGCGAGCTGCTGCTCACGGGCAAGCGTGTCATACCTTCGTATTTGCCTCCTTTTCTGTCGTGTTTATCCAGCTTGACCATGCCGGCTTTCGCTTCAACGATAACGTCCTTCCCATCATAACCAACCACCGTGATGCCGCCATTTATCAATCCCGCGGACAGAAAGACCGGTTTTCCGGGGTCGGTCAGCTCCACGATGACGCGATCCGCCGTTTCTTGCTGTGCGGCTGCGGCACCCGCGAACAAAGAGAGAATCAGTGGGGGAATCAATGAGTTGCACAATGTTGTCCATTTGATACTCGTTCGATGGGGCATAGGAATCCTCCATTTCTTGAACTTCTTCGGCGCGAACCGCAGCCTACTGGCTCAAAATAAACATGTCACCGTTGAGGGTGTGCAATTCACACTCCGGCCCGCCGGTTCCGGCGCGCACACCCGACATATGCGTGACTTTATAGGCGCTCTTGCCATTCTTCTTCTCGCTCATCTCTGATCTACCCGGCAGCGACACGACCTCAAAATCAGTAAAAACCTCGCCATTCATGGTTTTCATATAAAAATCCGCCGATAAATCCGATTGAAAATAGAGGCGCACATCGCCATTTATAGTCTCGAATTTGCACTTGTTTTTCGGGTTTGAATCGAACGCGATCAGGACTTTTCCATTTATCGCGGAAATCTCTCCCGAGCCGCGAAGCCCTTTCATCGATATTGCCCCATTGACGTTGCTTGCTTGAAAATCCCCCCTGATGGAGTGGACGTTGATATCCCCCTCATCAACGGTTTTCAAGTCAATCTGACAATCCTTCGGTATCTCAAGAGTGAAGTCGTAGACGACTTTGTATCCTTCGCGGCGGTATCCCCGCCAATCGATCCCGCGGTCCCCGCCGCGGCGAAAGGGCCCGTCAACATAGAATTCAATCAGCTCGGCCCCTTCGAAGATGTCGAGGATAACTTCTTCCTGAGCTTCCTTCACCTTTTCGTCCGAGCGCGCAGTAATGGACTTTCGAATCCTCACCTGAATTTCATCGCCATCGTAACCTTTCACATCAATAGATCCGAACACATTATCTACAATAACAAGCCGCTCTCCTCTGGGATTTTCAAATCGCAGGACTTTTGAAAAGTCCTCATTGACGACAATATCCGCCGCCAATACCGGCGTGCTGGAGACAATGACGGGAATCATGAACAGAACGAAGATATATTGAGTCATGATGATTTCCCCATTCTATTTCTTTTACAATAATGCATGGATTTTACTTTCCGCGTGTTTTTTTACGGATGGGCTCACGTCTGGTTTGGTGATGAAGATTTTCAGCGCTTCCAGGGCCTTCTTCTCCTGAAGGGCTATTAGAAAATCAATGAGGGCCACCTGAACCATCGGGGAGGACTCCTGCGAAAGCGCCAATGACAGGGCATCCAAAACGCCTGATTCGTGAGGAAAGAATGTCAATGCGTCGACGGCGGCGAGGCGGACATTTTCATTGGGATCGGAGTTGAGGATGCGGGTCAGGTTTGTCAATAGCCGGGTGGAGGGGACATCGACCCTGGTGCTCCAGTTCACCCCTCGCAGGCGCTCACTCGAAGAATCTTGCGATAGCAGTGATAATGACACCATTTGGTTCATTTGTTGAATTTCAGAACGCATGTGCGCGAGCTCTTCTTTTGATCCTTCGCCCGCGTTGAAACGGGAGCCCGCCGCCATTCCCACCATAAGAACGGCGGCGGTCATCATCAGCTGCACGGCGGGCCGGCGGGGCCACCAGGCTTCAAGCCACAACTCAAGGCGCCTCCACCAAGATGTATTTGCGGATTCCCCCAACCGCCTCTTTTCCGCTTCCAACATCGGATAAAACCGGCCCCGCAAATCCGGGCTCGGTTCTTCGTCGGGGAAATCGGCCAGTTCCACCCATGTTTTTTCCATATATTCCAATTCCAACCGGCAGGTTTCGCACTGGCTCAAGTGTGATTCAAACAGGTGAAGTTCATCGGAGGGGATTTGCCCCGCCAAATAATCCGGTATCAGCTCTTGAATCCTTTTACAGTTCATTCTACGGCCTCATCTCTCTGCTCGTTAAACAGCCATTTCAAATCCCTGATGGCATAAAAGACTCTGGCTTTAACGGTTCCTACCGGACAGCCCAAAATTTTAGAAATTTCCGAATACCTTTGATTCTGGAATCGACTGAGAAGCAAAACCGTACGTCTTTCTTCGGATAGCCGGCTCAAGGCATCGTAGAGTTTTTGATGATTAAGAGACTGTTCGGTCAAATGATCCGGGTCGGGATCAGTGCCGGCTAATTCTTCAATCTCATCTGTAAATGTATATCGATGTCTCGCCTGTCTTAAATGATCTATCTTGATTCGGCAGGCAATTGAATACATCCACGTCGTAAACTTGCCTTCACCCCGATATGTCCGGCGGTATTTTAACATTCTAAAAAAGACCTCTTGAACCAAATCCTCACTAAGTTGCCGGTTTCCCATCTGTCTGAGAAAGAAGTTATAGAGCCGCTTATGATATCTTTCGAAAAGACATCCCAGCTGATCGAGGTCGCCGTCTCGAACCGCCTGCATCAATTGTTCATCCGATGTCTCACGCACTTCAGGTTCGCTCCATATATCTCATCTCTGTTCATTTAGACTGCGGTTTTCCAAAGAGGTTGTCAGAAAAATGCTATCACACGACTCGGCCCCTAACATCTTGCGAAATAAGGCAATGCGCGCCGGCAGCGGAGGCGGTGAGGGGTCCATGGTTATGCCGGCAGCGTCACCTGGAACGTGACGGCGGCGAGCTGCTCCGGAGCCTTGCCGGTTTTTTCCAGAAAGGCGTGCCAGCGCGGATCATCATGCAGGTTTCTATAGGATGGTTGCAGAAACTGATCCCCAAGGGCCTCTCCTTGGGAGACCGCCCTGTCCAAGCAGTTGAAAGCGGCGTCAGCATCGCCGATCCAGGCATACACTTGGGCGATCTCAGAGGGATACGCATCTTCACATCGATCGCGAAGCCGGGTGAACGCCGCCTCGAACTCCGCTCGCCGTCCCAATTCGTAGGAGGCCAGTGCGATGCCCTTCAAGCGGTAGTCATCGTCGAGCTCTTTCTGAAAGGCCGCCAGCGCCGCTTTGCTCTCGCCTTTCAGCAGCAACACCATGCCGATGAAGAACTGGCTGGTGATGTAACCGGGGCTCAGTGTCAGAGAGGTGCGGAAAGCGCTGATCGCCTCGTCCAGGCGTCCGGCGGAGATATAATCGAGGCCCAGCTTGACGTGGGTGTTGGGGCTCACCGGATCGCGGGCGGCGCGGTATTCATCGAGCGCTATGGCGTCGTCTGTCCGGCCGAGGAATGTCGCCAATCCCGAGGCATTACCGATGACGGCGCTATTCGTGGGTTCCAAGGCGAGGGCGCGTTGCATATGCCGGGCCGCGGTGGCGAGATCTCCATCGTAGCCGCCTGAGATCCAGCCGAGCATGGAATGGGCGCGCGCACAATCCGGATCGATCGCCAGCACCTTCTGGGCTGCCTCGCGGGCCAGTCGGAAACCCTCTCCCGGGTCTCGCAGACCTTTGCTCGCCTGATTTGTATACGTTGCCGCCAGTGTGATGAGCGCTTCCGCATACTGCGGATCAATGGACAGCGCCTTCCGGCAAAGTTCCACGGCCTTTTCATAAGCCTCGACACTGCCCAGGTTGCGCATATGGCGCGCTTGCATGATGAGGGCATGCGCCTTTGGATCGGGCGCACCTGACTTCGGTGGTTCTCCCAGCAGTGTGATTCTGAGCCGCTCCACCACGACGGCGGCGATCTCATCTTGGATCGCGAAGATGTCATCCAGCGTGCGGTCGAACGTCTCCGACCATAAGTGAATGTCCGCTGCCGCCTCGATCAGCTGCGCGGTGACACGCACACGGTTGCCGGCCTTGCGTACGCTCCCCTCGAGGATGTGAGCGACGTTCAGTCGTCCGGCGATCTCCGGAATCTCCAGATTTTGGCCCTTGAAGGAGAAGGCCGATGAGCGTGACGTGACTCGCAGCTGTTTAACTTTTGACAGAAGATTGAGCAATTCCTCAGAGATCCCATCAGAGAAGTATTCCTGCTCTGCGTCACTACTCATATTGACGAAAGGGAGCACGGCGATGGAGTGAAGCTCAGGCGCCGGCCGCGCGGGAACGGCGGGTTCCGGTGGCGGGACGGGGGTCGCATCCGGCTCGAAGGCCCGGCGGTTGTCACCGATGGAGGACTCACCCGAGCGGATCTCATCCCGTAATGCCTCAAGTTCATTGCGAATATCTTTGGCGCTCTGGTACCGCCGCTCAGGTTCCTTCTCCATACAGTGGGCCAGTATCCGTCCGAGATGCCGGGGAAGATCCGGCCTGTATTGTGTAAGCAGCGGAGGCGTGTCGCGAAGGATGGAGGCCCCCACATCTGAGAGGGTGGCGCCCTCAAAAGGTTTTTTCCCGGTGGCCAGCTCATAAAGAAGAATGCCCAGTGAGAAGATGTCGCTGCGGTGATCAGCCTCCAGACCCCGAAACTGCTCGGGAGACATGTACGGCACCGTTCCCATGATGGCGCCCTCACCGGTGAGGGGCAGAATCTCCGTGGTGGAACTTTCAGGCGGGATTGTATCCTTGGACGGCCCGGCCTGCTTGGCCAACCCGAAATCCAAGACGATCACCCGGCCTCCGCTGGTCACCATGACGTTGGCGGGCTTTATATCGCGATGAACAATCCCCTTTTCGTGCGCGGCGGAAAGGGCGTCGCATAAGGCGATGGCGATGTCGAAAACCCGCGCCGAAGGGAGACCCCCGGGCGGCAGGATCTTATCCAATCCTTCGCCGTCGATGAGCTCCATGGTGAGGAAGTGGCGTCCGCCGGATTCCTCCAGCGAGTAAATGTGCACGATGTGGGGGTGGCTGAGCCGGGCGACGGTCTCGGCCTCGCGCTGAAGGCGTTCGAGGCGGGCGGCGTCGGTGGACATATCGGCGGGGAGGAGCTTGAGGGCCACCTCGCGCTTGAGCTTGGTGTCCAAGGCGCGATAGACCTCGCCCATGCCCCCGGCGCCCAACTTGTCGAGTATCTGGTAATGACCTAGAGTCTTTTCGATCACGAGCTGGATATCCTTGTCATTCGGTCCACCTCATCTCTAACCGGGATTGTAATTCTGATTTTCCTGCGATGAAAGCCACTCGGTGGGATTAGAAAAACGAAGGCGACAAGCCCTCTCGAGGTGGGGCGGATGGTCGTCAAAGGCGATGTTTAACAAATACAATAATTGTGGATGGGGTTATCGTCGGACCGATGACCATCAGGGGCGCATGGCCGCATGGAAAGTCGCGTTTTCCGACCGGCGGCGAGGCCAATTCTCCATCGGGTTCGGTCCGCAAACGATAGGTTCTCGGGAAAGAGAGGGTGTGCTATCTTGCGGGCATGGAATCCAAACAGGAGCCTGATCCGACGCATCCGATGAAGCGGCCCCGCGGAGCGGCTCCTCTTAACATTTGGGAGGAGCGTGATGGGTCACCTGAGACGTTGATCGAGGGTTGCCTGTCGCATGCGCCGGGTGCGTGGCAGGAGTTTCTGCGCCGATACTCACGACTGATTTACGCCACGGTGAACCGGGTCGACCTGCCGGTTATCGAGCGGGAAGACGCCTTTCAGGCGGCTATCGCCGCCATCTACGCGAACCTGGCCACACTGCGCCGTCCTGCGAAACTCGTTCCCTGGATCGTCGGAATCACCTGGCGCCAGGCCATCAACAGCATTCGCAAGCGCCCGCCTGAAATCAGGCAACCCCGCGCTGATGGGGTCTTCGATGGGGAGCTGGCCACATGGCCGGCGACGGAGCCGCCACCCGATGAGGTTCTGGTATCACTGGAACGGGCCCAGCAGACTGGCGAGGCGCTCGCGGCCCTGTCGGAGCGCTGCCGTCGCCTCATCCAATATTTCTTCTATGAAGATCCGCAGCCCGGCTACGGCGAGATCGCTCGCCGCGAGGGGATCCCCATTGGCAGCCTGGGGCCGACCCGTGCGCGCTGCCTGGCCCGGATGCGTCGGTACTTCGAGGAGCGAGGCTGGCTGTAGGCGAGGGGCAGGGCTCCAAAGCCGGGTCATAGATGTATCAGAAGGAAGGGTCGCAACGACCTCTGGGTAGCTGAAGCTGGTGTGCCGCGAAAGGCCGGCACGATGGCAGGACCACATAGGAGGAGAGATGCCGGAGCACTTATCCGACGAAGAGATCATCCGGCTGTGTCTGCAAACGAGCGAGGGAGATGCGCCGGGCCGTGAAGAGGCGCGGCACCTGCAGTCCGGGTGCGTTGATTGTGGCCGCCGGTTCGCGCAAATCCAAACGATCCTCGAGAGTCTCGCGGCGGGACCGCTGGCCGAAGTCCCCGAGCGGCTGATGGCGCGCGCCAGGGAATGGATCGAAGATCAGGAACGCAGTTTCCACAAACATGCCGCGAGCCATGCGCTCAAGCGGCGTCTGGCCAAGGAGCTGGAAGTCATTCGGGCCGCGCTGGTGATGGACGGCTCTCCCGGAAGCCTACTGGCCGGTGTGCGGGGGACCTCTTCGACTACCAGTCGGCATCTTCTATTTGAATCACCCGCGGGCAGCGTTCACGTCATGATCGAATCGGCGCCGGAGGAGACGAGTCTCATCAGGGGCCAGTTCCTGCCAGCGGGAGCCGCGGCCCCCGCGGCCGGGGCCCAGGCCGTCCTGGTGGAGGGCCAGGACCAAGACGCGGCGTGCCTTTGCCCACTCTCACCGGCAGGCGAGTTTATTTTCCGCGGCGTCGGCGGGCCGGATATCCACCTGGCCATCGAGTGGGCGGAGTGTCAGGTCGTGCTCGACCCGATCCATTTCCCCCATCCGGCCGATGACTGACGGGTCACGCACCGCCCGGCGGGCCCGCGAACTCATGGCCCTGACATCGGTCGCTTTACGAGAAGATCTCATCGCGCGGCCCCTGGTGGACTCTGCCGGGGTGGCCGCCGCGCTGCGCCAGGAAGCCAGCCTGCACTACCTCGTCGATGCCGCCGAGGCGCGCCGCATTGCCGGCGTGGCGCTCCAGGTGGCGGCGCAATCCACCGATCCGGTCGCCCGCGGTTGGGCCGAACGCACGCTGGCTGAGGCCCTGCTGTTCTCGGGGCGCATGCGCGAGGCGGATGGCGCATACGCGCGAGCAGTGGTGGCTTGGAAGGAAGCCGGGACCCATGCCCTTCTCGGTCAGCTTCTGGTGGGGCGCATCCATGTCTTGACATTGCTGGGCCGCATGGATGAGGTCCACGCCACGGCCCGCGAGGCGCAGAACCTGCTGGCCGCCGCCGGTGATCGGACCTATCTTGCGAAGCTGGCGATGAATCTGGGTAGTCTCCACTTCCAACGCGATGAGCCCGCCGAAGCGCTGGCTCAGTATGAGCGGGCGGCGGATCTGTTCGCCCAACTGGGCGTGCGTGATCAATCTGTTATAGGCCTCGAGGTCAACCGGGCTGTCGCCCTGACGCAAATCGATCGGGACGAGGAGGCCCTGCGCCTCTTCACATCTCTGTCGCGTGAGTGCGGCCGCCGAGGGTTCGGGCTCCTTCAAGCCCAGGTTTGGATGAACGCCGCTTATGTACATGCGCTGCGCGGGGATTCCGATCTCGCATTGGCGCAGTCAGTGCGGGCCACGGCCTATTTCCGCGAGACCGGCCACCCCGCATTTCTGGGGAACTGCTTGATCAATCACGCAGAAATGTACCAGCAGCTCAATCTGCATCGCGATGCGTTGCCGCTTGTACAAGAAGCGGCTGGGCTGTTCGATAGCGAGGATCTTCGCTACGACCGGGCGCTGGCACTGGCGCAGAGCGCCTGGATTCACCTGGAGATGGGAGAGCTATCGGCTGCTCTGCAGGCGGGCCGCGAGGCCATGCGTCTCTTCAGGGGGGAGAAGAATTTATCGCGGGCGGCGGTCATGCGGCTGCTCCAGGCCGAAGTCCTCTTGTGCCAGGGAGAGCGATCCCGCGGCCGGCGCCAGGCGCGGACAGCATTGCAGGCCTTCCGTCATCTCGGTCTGCTGCGTTGGGAAGCGGCCGCGTCGGTCTTTCTCGCTCAGATCCCGTCGAAGCGCTCCCCACGGGCGAGGATCGCCGCGATGGAGGAACTCCTGGCCCGCATTCCCAAGAGACTTTATCCGATTCAGACCAGTGCGGCGCTGGAACAGCTGGGGCGCGGGTACGAGGAGGCCGATGCCCCGCGCGAGGCTGGCCGGGCCTATGCGCGCGCCGTGAATCGTCTCGAGGGTATGCGCCTGCGCGCTCCAACCGAGGATTCCAAGATCGCCTTTCTGAGTGACAAGACGCACCTGTACGATCACCTCCTCAGGCTCGAACTCGCGCGCCCGCGTCCCTCAGTCCAACGGCTCTTTGCCTGGATGGAGCGGGCTCGAGCCCAGAGCCTGTGGGATCGCATCCGTCATCCCGCCTCCGAACCCCTTGATGGAGAAGAGGGCCCATTCGCGGCACGGCCTTCGCCCGCCGCGCAGAAGGGGGTCGCCCTCCGGCGGCGGCTTTCCTGGCTGCACGCCCGCGTCTCTCGGTTGGAGCTTGGCACGCCCGCGGATCGTCAGCGGGCGGATGATCTGCGCCGCGATCTGCGCCGCGCGGAAGAGGAGTGGACGTGTCTGCGCCGCACATTGCGCGAGGGGCAACAAGGGGGCGCTTCACGAAGGCGCCCAGGGGGGCGAGCGGCAGCCTCTTCGCCAACAGATTCAGCGGCCGGGCCCGGTCCGGCAAGGGGCATGCCGGATCTCGCCCCCTCGTTACGTTCCTTGATAGGCGCCCTTGACGACCAGCAAGGCTTTCTCAGTTACCACATAGCTGAGGGCTTCTCTCTTGCGATTGCGGTCACGGCGGCGGGTGCGCAGTCGTACCGACTCGCCGATGATCTTTCCCAGCGGCTGAGCGAGCTTCGCCGCGGCCTGGATTTCCAGTGGGCGGCCATGGCGGTAGCCAGCACCCGGGAGCGGGAAGGGCAGCGCCGGCCGGCCTCCGGCGCCGGAGCGGGCCGGGGGTATCCGGGACCCGCGGCCCCGCATGAGCTCTTCCAGACCGCCACCACATCGATCCTGCATCAGATGTACGAACTGCTCTGGCAGCCGCTCGTCGACGCCGGATTACCCGACTGCCGGCGCTGGGTCATCTCGCCGCACGGCGTCCTTCATCAGGTGCCTGTGGGGGCGCTCCTCGGTCCCGCGGGGTATCTATCAGAGCGCTGCGAGCTCGGGATCTGTCCCAGCGCGCGGGTCTGGTGCCGCACCCACGGCCGGAGGGCGCCCAAGCGGGCCTTTCTGGCGGGAGTCCCAACGCCCGATCTGCCGGCGATTGAGGCGGAGATCGAGATGACCCGCGAGCTTCTGTCGGGGTGGTCCGTCACCACCGATATGGCCCCCACGCGTGCGACCTTGCGCCGTGAGGCGGCCCGGGCGGGCCTCGTGCATCTGGCGGCTCACGGCGCACTGCGAACGGACAATCCGGCCTTCTCATCTATTCAACTGCAGGATGGCCCGCTCTATGTGCACGACCTCTCAGACTTCCGGTTGCCGGGGTCGACGGTCGTGCTGACCGCCTGTTCATCCGGCCGGGGTGTTGCGCCCGGCGGCGATGAGTGGATCGGCCTTGCCCGGGGGTTTTTATCCGCTGGAGCGCGTCATGTGGTGGCCAGCTTGTGGCCGATCCATGACGCCGCCACGCAGGAACTCATGGGGCGGTTCTATGCCGAGTTCGCCGGCCACGCGGACCCGACGCGGGCGCTCACGGAGGCCATGCGGGGCACGCGCGCCAGCAGGCCGCACCCCTGGCATTGGGCCTCCTTCGCCGTTCTCAGCACGGCGGGGTAGGTCCGTCCACGGGGGGGCATTGCCGATCCCGAGCGGTGCATGATAGCATCGATGAGGATGGCTCATATAAAGGGACCTATAGCAGGGACACAACAAAGAGGTGGCAGACAGATGCGCCGATTGATCAACAGCCGGGTTTTTACGCCAGACCGGCGGTTCTGTGGAAACTTCCGAGTCGCCGCCCTCTTCGCGGCCGCACTACTCAGCGCCGCCGTTATTGTTAAAGGGGAGTATGACCCCGGCTTCATTCAAGTTCAGCTGGCGGACGGGTACTCCATCGAATCTGTCAATGCATGCTATGGGACCGCCACGCGCGACTCCTTGCCGCCGCTATACCTCCTGACGATTCCGGAGGGGTGCGATGAGCAGCTCTTGATCACCGATATGGCGGCCGACTCCGCCCGTTTCGTTTGTGTGGAACATGCCTATCGCGAGGAAACCCCTGAGGGGGTGCGTCAGATGATCGTGGCGGCCGTGGGTGGAACGATTGATCAATATTGGGATCAGAATGTGGTCGAGCGACTGCACCTGCCGCTGATTCAGGGAACGGCTCAAGGCGATGGGATTCTGGTGGCGGTGCTGGACACCGGAGTGCTGGCGACCCACGAGGCGCTGGCCGGTGCGATAGCGCCGGGCGGATATGACTTCATAGATAATGACGCCGAGCCGCTCGACGAGGCTAACGGCATCGACGATGACCTGGATGGACAGATCGACGAAGGTTCGGGGCATGGAACACTGGTGGCGGGAGTCATCCACCTGGCGGCCCCTGGGGCGCAGATTCTCCCGGTGCGCGTTCTTGATGATGAAGGTCGAGGTACGACTTTTGCCCTGGCCAAGGGCATCCGCTATGCCGTCGAACAGGGGGCGGATATCATCAACATGAGTCTCGGGCTTCCCGAGCACTCCGGTGTCGTGGCCCACGAACTCGCACAGGCCTCGCTGGCCTCGGTCGGAATGGTGTCCGCCGTGGGCAATCTGGGGGTCGACAGCGTGCAGTATTATCCGGCGAGTGACTTCCGAGTCCTCATGGTCGCGGCGCTTGATTCGATGGACGTGAAGGCTGACTTCTCAAGCTACCACGCCAAGGTGGCGCTCTCGGCGCCCGGCGTCGGTATCATGGGGCCCTATTATGATGGAGCCTATGCCCTGGGGGCCGGCACCTCCTTCTCCGCAGCCTTCATTTCCGGGCAGTGTGCGCTGATCCTCGATTTACTTCCCTCAATCAGCGCCGACGAGCTCTACAAGATCGTCGAACAAGGCACGATCGGTATCTACCACATCACCGAAAACCAATTGTACATTAACAGGCTCGGGACGGGTTGCTTCGACGGGAGGGAGACGCTTCGGGCCATAGGAATTCTGGCGGATGTCGGTCCCTTCGATGCGGAGCCATGGCCCATCATCACACCCAATCCGGTGATGGCAGGCGAGACGGTCTATCTGGCCCTCCCCGACGAGGCCGCCGGGCAGGGATGGGTTCCTGCCGTGGCGCTATATGACATCGCGGGGCGTCGCCTGCACCGGTTCGCGCCGCAACCCCGCCAATCCGTCATTGCGTGGGATGGATCCGATCGCCGCGGTATGCGCCTCGCGCCGGGCGTCTATTACCTCCGCGTGAGCGGTCCCCGGGGCGCCGCATGGACCAACCGCGTCGTGGTCTTGTCTCGGTAGCACCCCGCCCCGCGCTCCGCACCACCGGTCACGATTTTTATCATCCGCATGTATCAAATCCCCGCCTCCCGCGACCTCTGATGCGAGGTCTCCCGCAGCCCGTTTCGATCATCGGTTCGGTTGGAGACCCGGTCTCGAGGGAACAGGAAGGAGATTTTTGTAAAATGAGGAAGGTACTTTTTGCACTGGGGATGATCGCTCTTCTGGCGGGCGGGGCATGGGCCCAAACAGGCGCTGTGACCGGCCTGGTTGTCGATGGCAACGGCGATGCGGTTGAGGGTGCGCGTGTGTCTCTCTGGCAGGATGGCGTCTGCGTAGCTTATGTCTTAACCGAAGCATCCGGTGTGTTCAATCTGATCGACATTCCGGAGGGTATCTACAATCTGAAAGCCGGCATGAAGCGTGTCGGCCAGGCGCTGATCGAAGGCGTCGAGATACTCGACGGCCAGATCACGGATGTTGGCACCGTCACCTTGGTCGGGTTGAGCCAGGGTCCCTCGAATGGGGGGAAACTCCAATACCAGCAGGGCCGTTGATCCACGTCCCCTTTCCGACCGGAGATGCTGTCTAAAGCATCTTTGAACGGAAGACCGGAAACAGAGCGTGGATGGCATTGAAGAGTGTCGTTCGGGCAGCAAGACCCCGCGCGGAGGACGGGCCGCCGCGCGGGGTGTTTTTTTTCGCCGTTGTTCGATCTCTATTGGACCTTCATCATTTTTCTGCCAGGGGCGTTCTCAATCCCAACCTTCTCGATTCGCCTGCTATCATGGACGTGGTTTCCAAGGGTTCGCCGGCCGGGCGGGAACCCATGCTCTCCGGCCGCTGAGATGAAAACCGGGACAGGATGATCCCATGAACCTCTGTGGGAGGGGTGTTCAGGTGAAAAGACTCCCAGTGGCCGCCGCTTTCCTTGTGTGGCTCATCCTGACAGCAGCCGCCGGCGCAGAGACTAAAAAACCTCCCGACGACGACATTGAAATCCGCCTTGAGTATCCCATCGTTATCAGGGCCGCGCGGCCGCAGGCCGGGAATCCCGGAAGCGATTACCTGCGCAACTATCTCCTAAACCATCCGGTAGCGCCACGGGACGATGACACTTCTGAATGGCGCGCCGTCTCACACGCCGCCGGCATGGGCGGCCTCGAGCCTTATGAGTTGTCCCGTTCCGAGCTGGCCTGGCAAGGAATGGGGATGGGAGCCTCCTTGGGTTTATGCGCCGGCGCTATCGGCAGCTCGTTCGGCTGGTGGGGGGATGACAAAGCCTTGATGATGATGGGCGCCATGTCGGCGCTGGGGGCGATCTGGAAGACGTCCAAGGCGGATCAACCGGGGGTGCACATTCAGTTTCGATTGAAAGACGATCCCCCTGAGTACCGAGAGATCCTGCAGAAAGGAGAGGAGCGGTGATGGGCATCCGCAGTTCTATCCGTCCTTTGCTGGCCGCGGCCGGGCTATTCCTCCTTACATTCCCAAGTGCTTCCGGCGCCCTCACATTACCCGAGGCTGTCGATGCCGCGCTCGCGACACATCCTTCCATCGCCGCCCGGCAGGCGCTGCAGGCCGAGGCCTGGGCCGCCGTCGGGGAGGCTCGGGCGGATTGGTTTCCGTCGCTGAGGGTTTCAGGCTCGCTCACGCAGTACGAAGAGCCCATGGCGGTTTTCCCCATCCACGGCTTCAATCCCCAGTCTTTGCCGCCCTTCGACGAAACACTGGCGCAGGGCGGCGTCTCCCTCTCCTACACATTATTCGACGGCGCGGGTCGCATCGGAAGAGTGCGGCAGGCCCGGGCGCGGGCGGGGGCGGCCGATAAGGAGGCGCTGGCCACCGAACAATCCCTGATCGCCTGGGTCACGAACGCCTATCTGGCCGTCTTGAATGCGCAGGAAACCCTCGCCGCGCACGACCACCACCTCGCGGCCTTGGAGCGGGAGCGCGCCCGGGTGCAGCAGCTGTTGGCCGTTGGGCGTGCGGCCGAGATTCAGGTCCTGCAGGCTGAGGCGGCGCTGGCCGGCGCGCGGGCCGAGCGGGTGAGGATTGCCGGAACGCTCGATCGGGCGGAACAGGAAATGGCGCGCCTGACGGGGCGGGCGCTCGCGACGGTGCGGGCCGCCCCGTTCGCGGCTTTCACATTACCCGGCGAGCCGGGTGGATCGCTTGCACGGGATGATCTGCTGGCGGCGGCCCTGGCAGAAAATGCCGGACTTCAGGCGGCACGGCAGATTCGTCAGGCCGCCGATGCGGGGGTGCTCGCCGCTTGCAGCGCGCGCTGGCCCAAACTCATCGCCGCCGGCAGCTATCTGGGCTGGGCCGACGGCGACGGACACGACACCTGGGAGTGGAATGCCGGACTTCAGCTCGCGTGGCCGCTCTTCGCAGGAGGCGCCATCCGACACTCGATCGAGCGGGCTCGGGCCGCGCGGCAGGGGGCCGGCGCCGCGCTGGCCCTCGCGGAGCTGCGCGTCGGGGAGCAGATTGACCGCGCCCTCACGGCCATTGATGAGACCCGCGCCCGCGTGACAAGCCTCGAAGCCGCCGTCGCGGCCCAGGCGGAAGTGGCCCGCATCCAGCAATTGCTGCTGGAGGCCGGGTCGGGTACTGAGTCCGACTACCTCGATGCCGAGGCCGATCTCTTGACGGGGCGCGCCGCTCTGGCTGATGCACGCCATGGGGAACTCGCCGCCTGCGTCGAGCTGGCGCGCGTGACCGGCCGGCTCGATCAAAAGTGGATCAGGGAGAGCCTTCAATGAACCGTAAACCGATCCGGATCCTATTGCCCGTCGTTGTCGTCCTGGCCGCCGCCGTGTGGCTGCTCTTGCTGCGATCCGACAAAAAACCGGCGGCGCTCTTTCTCTCAGGCACCGTTGAAGCCACCGAGGCGCAACTTGGCTTCCCGGCCGGCGGGCGCGTCACGGAGATTCTTGTCCGCGAGGGGGAACGATCCGAGGCCGGGGCCGTGCTGGCCCGCCTGGATCCTGCCGAGATGTCGGCGCGTCGCGACCAGGCCCTGGCCCAGGCGGCGGCGGCCCGCGCGCTGCTGCAAGAGATTGAGGGGGGCTCGCGCCCCGAGGAACTGGCTCAGGCGCGCGCCGCGCGGGAGGCGGCGCGGCAGCGACTCCAGGATGCCGAACGGGACCTCCAGCGCACCCGCGATCTGCGGGCGGCCGGCGCGGTCAGCCAAGAGGCGCTCGATAAGGCCGCCCTGGCCCATGATCTGGCGCGCAGCCAGTTCACTCAAGCCGACGAACAGGCGCGACTGGCGGAGATCGGTCCGCGGATCGAGCGGATCGAGGCCCAGCGCGCCCAACTCGCCCAGGCGGTGGCCGCCGTGGCGGCTCTCGAAGCCCAACTCGAAAATATGGTCATTCGCGCGCCGTTTTCCGGAGTGGTCACCGTCCGACACCGCGAGCCGGGCGAGATCGTGCCACCCGGTTCGGCTGTCATCACCCTCATGAATCCCAATGACCGCTGGGTGCGCGTCTATCTCCCCGAGACACGCATCGGAAAGGTCCGCCTGGGCCAGCAGGCGAAGATCACCACCGATACCGATCCCCATCGCAGCACCCCCGGGGAGGTCACCTTCATCGCCAGCGAGGCTGAGTTCACGCCGAAGAGTGTGCAGACCAAAGAAGAGCGCGTGAAACTGGTCTATGCGGTGAAGGTCCGGGTGACCGGCGATCCGCAGATGGATCTCAAACCCGGCATGCCGGCCGATGTGACCCTTGATATCGACGGATGGTAGGAGAGCGCCGTGATCGATGTTCGTGATCTCACCCGGCGTTTCGGCGATCTCACCGCCGTGGATGCCCTCAGCTTCCGCGTGGCGCCCGGCGAGCTCTTCGGCGTCGTCGGCCCCGATGGGGCCGGAAAGACGACGCTGCTGCGCATGCTGGCGGGTGTGCTGAGACCGACCGCGGGGGATGCCTGCTTGCACGGGATGAGTGTGGCCCGCGATCCCGAAGGGGTGAAGTCCGAGATAGCGTATATGTCGCAGCGCTTTGGGCTGTATGCGGACCTGACCGTTCTCGAAAACATCAGCTTCTATGCCGATCTTTATCGTGTGCCGCGACGGAGCCGCGCTGCGCGTATCGAGCGGCTCTTTCACTTTTCCGGATTGGAACCCTTCGCCCATCGTTTGGCCGGCCGCCTCTCCGGCGGGATGAAGCAGAAGCTGGGACTTTCATGCGCCCTTATTCACGAACCGCAAATCCTTTTGTTGGATGAACCGACCTTCGGCGTCGACCCGATTTCACGGCGCGATTTGTGGATGATTGTGCACGAGATGGTCGGCCGCGGGATCACCGTCCTCGTGAGCACCTCCTATATGGATGAGGCCGAGCGCTTCGACCGCCTGGCGTTGATCTCGTCGGGACGCCTGCTGGCGCTGGACACCCCGGCGGCGTTGCAGTCGTCGCTTCCCGGCCAACTTCTCTCTTTACGGATCGAGCGGGTGCGCGACGCTCAGGCGCTGGCGGCCCGCTTGCCGCTTGTACGCCGCGCCGCCGTGTTTGGGGATCACCTGCATCTGCTGGTCGATGAGGCTCAAAGCGACCTGCCGGTGATTGCCGCGGCTCTGCAGGAAGCCGGATTTCCAGTGCTCGACTCCGAGGTCATCGAGCCCTCGTTCGAGGATCTCTTCATCGACCGCGTCACGGCGGCCGAGGAGGGCGAGCGATGAGCGGCTCTGCTGCGGTGGCGGTGGAAGTGGATCGCTTGAGCAAGCTCTTCGGCCGCTTCGTGGCCGTCGACCAGGTGAGCTTTGCCGTTCAAACGGGAGAGGTTTTCGGTTTTCTGGGCCCCAACGGGGCCGGCAAGACGACCACCATCAAGATGCTGGCCGGCCTGTTGGTTCCCTCCAGTGGGACCGGGCGGGTGGCCGGGCTCGATATCATGCGCCAGACGGATGCCATCAAGCGCCAGATCGGTTACATGTCGCAACTCTTCTCGCTTTACGGCGATCTGACCGTCGAGGAGAATATCGCCTTCTTTTCCGGCCTCTACAGCGTTCCCGCCTCCCGGCGGGCCGGGCGCCGCGACTGGGTGCTGGAGATGGCGGGCCTTACCGACAGGCGCCGGCGGCTGACCGCGGAACTGTCGCTGGGATGGAAGCAGCGCCTGGCGCTGGGATGCGCCGTGCTACATGAGCCGCCGATTCTCTTTCTGGATGAGCCGACGTCGGGTGTGGATCCGCTCTCGCGGCGATCGTTCTGGGATCTCATTTATACATTGGCCGCCGGGGGAACGACGATTTTTGTCTCCACGCACTACATGGAAGAGGCCGAGTATTGCCACCGTCTGGCCCTCATGAATCGCGGCCGGTTGATCGCGCTCAACACACCCTCGGCCTTGAAGGCCGGCATGCCCACCCCGCTCCTCGAAATTTTGACGGATAACGGGCCGCGGGCGGCGGAGGTGCTGGCCGGCACCGCCGAGGTGGCCGAGGTGGGGCTCTTCGGGCGGTCCCTGCATGTGATCTTGACCGAAGCGGCGGGGGCCGATGTGTCGGAGGCGGGTCGCAGGATCAGGAGACAACTCGAGTCTCAGGGCCTTGCGGTGCGGACGCTGCAACGTATCCCACCGTCCCTGGAGGATGTTTTTGTCGCGCGCGTTCATGCCGAGGGGGGCGCGCCCCGTGACTAGAGGAGCGAGGCCGATATGGATCTAGTGCGCACCTGGGCCATCTCACGCAAGGAGATCCTGCAGCTGCGGCGTGACCCCCGCAGCCTGGCGATGGGTTTTCTTTTGCCGGTGCTGCTCCTGGTCCTGTTCGGTTACGCGATTACCTGGGATGTGCGGGAGATCAAAAGCGTCATCGTCGACCAGGATGCCTCCCGGTCCAGCCGGGATCTGGCCGCCGCCTTACGCTCCTCGGGTTATTTCGAGGTGCGCGCTCCGGTGGGGGAGACGAATGAAGCGGTCGCGCTGCTCGACCGCGGAACGGTGCAGCTCGTCCTGGTCATTCCACCCGGTTTCGCCGCCGATCTGGGGGCCGGCCGCACGGCGCCCCTCCAGGCGTTGGTCGACGGCTCCGACGCCAATACCGCCACGATCATTCTAGGATATGTACAAGCGATTGTGCAAAATTTTGCCGGCGGCCGGCCCACGGAGGTGCGCTCCGTCCCCTTCATCTCGGCGGCCAGCCGCGTGTGGTACAACGAGGAGATGTTGAGCCGCAACATGATCGTCCCGGGGCTCATCGCCGTCATCATGATGATCATTGCGGCCATGCTCACCTCACTGACGATAGCGCGCGAGTGGGAGCGCGGCACGATGGAACAGCTGGCCTCAACGCCGGTCTCACGCCTTGAGGTGGTATTGGGCAAAATGCTGCCTTATCTGGCCATTGGTCTTCTGGATGTGGTCATCACCTCGCTGGTCGGGGTCACACTTTTCGGCGTTCCCTTCCGCGGCAGCGCGGCCATGCTGATGGGCGCCTCTTTCTTCTTTATCATTGGCGCGCTGGGATTGGGGATCTTTATCTCCGCCGCGACGCGTTCACAGCTGCTGGCCACGCAGATCGCGATGGTGGCGACTTTCCTGCCCGCGTTTTTGCTCTCGGGATTCATGTTCGCGATCGAGGTCATGCCCCAGACGCTGCAACTGCTGACGAGGCTCATTCCGGCGCGTTACTTCATCGTGGTGACCCGCGGTCTGTTTCTCAAAGGCGTGGGCCCCTCGGCCCTCTGGGCCCAGGGGCTTTCGATGATCGCGTTTGCCGTCATCGGGATCGCGCTCGCCGTGCGCGTCTTCCGCAAGGAGTTGTCATGAGCTTCGGCGCATCCTATGAGCGCGTGCGCGAGATGGTGCGCAAGGAGTTCATCCAGATCCTGCGCGACGCCCGATTACGACGGATTGTTTTTATCGCGCCGATCCTTCAGCTGATTGTCTTCGGTTACGCCGTCTCGACCGATGTGCGCGACACGAAGCTCTTTGTCGTCGATCATGACCGGTCCTCTGTTTCCCGGGAGTTGATCGATGCGCTCACGCAGCCGGGCTACTTCCGTGTTGTCGGCCGCTCGGACCGGCCGGTCGATCTGGTGCAGGCCCTCGAACGGGGCAAGGCGGTCGTGGGGATCGAGATTCCACCGAATCTTTCGGAAGCGCTGGGGGACCGTGAATCGGTGGAGGTGCAGGTGCTGGTGGACGGCACGAACTCCAACACCGCCATCGTGGCCAAAGGGTACGCCGAGCGGATCATCATGGACTTCGGCCGCCGCGCGGCGGGGAGCCCGGCCGCGCCGAGGATCGATCTACGGGTCCGGGCCTGGTACAATCCCGGACTGGTGAGCCGTATCTACAATGTACCGGCCGTGGCGGGTGTCATTATCATGCTGGTCTGCCTGCTATTGACATCCCTGGCGGTGGTGCGCGAGCGCGAGATCGGGACGTTGGAGCAGCTTATGGTAAGCCCTCTGCGCCCGCTCGAGCTGATCGCCGGTAAGACGATCCCTTTCGCTGTCTTTGGACTGATTGATCTCGCCATCGTGACATCGGTCGCCGTGTTGTGGTTCCGCATCCCCTTTGAGGGGAACCTGGCGCTGCTCCTCCTGGCGAGCGGGCTTTTCCTGCTTTCCGGATTGGGCGTGGGTCTTTTCGTTTCGACGATCTCCCGCACCCAGCAGGAAGCCTTTATGGCGAGCTTCCTCTTCTTCATGCCCACGATCCTGCTCTCTGGATTCATGTTCCCGGTCAGCAGCATGCCCAAGCTGTTTCAGTGGCTGACGCTTCTCAATCCCATGCGCCAATACCTTGAGATCGTGCGCGCCATCTTTCTCAAGGGCGCCGGGTTGACGGTGCTGTGGCGGCAGCATCTGGCGCTGCTGGTGATGGGGGTGGGGATCCTGGTCTTCGCCGCGAGCCGGTTCCGCAAGACGATTGAGTGAGGTCTCCAGGCGTTGGACATCATCCGCCGGGGATCCTTCACCTTTGTCATCCTATGCGCCGCCCTTGGCTGTATCCTCGCTCTTGCCATCAGTTGCCGCTGAACGTCCCGGTTGTCGAATTTGGTCCCGGATCTCTTTACCAGCCTATGTCCACCGATGCCTTAAGATTCAGCCCTCCCCATGCGTGACTCTTTGTGGAGACGGGGGCGGGGGCCGGATCCGGAGTCGGGGAGGCCTGGTGCTTGCGCCATTCCAGCGGGGCAACGAGGCGCCCATCAAAATGCAGCGTCCAGCTGGATGCCATCTTCCAAGCCAAATCGAGATCGATCTGCAGTCCATTGGTAAACGACCAATCAAGTGAATTCTCGTGAGACTGATATCTAAAGAAGAAGGGTGGGATGACGGGAACGCGCTCTTTCCAAAACAGCCGGCCGTCATCCCGCCACCATTCCCATTGGACTCCCAGGTTGAGATCAAGCGGGGCGAGTGGAGAAACCGTCCAATCCACCTTTGTATAAAATATATCCCAGGTCTTGTCCGCGGCAATGAGCCGGTATCTGGTCGCAGTGAAGATATCCCAAACTGTGAAAGGCCAAACATCAATGTAACTCGGATAATCACTGTCGAGCCGCCAACGCTCCATACCAAGCGCGACTCTCATCGTTGGAAGGAGACCCCAGCCCGCTTCCATCTTATACCGTCGCAGGGCCAGATCCCGAATCTCCAGATATCTTGTCTCATCAAGTGTCATCGCGAGATTGAAATCGCCGCTCTCGTAACGAAAGCGCAGGTCGAGTCGTGGCGTTTTGGTGCGTTTTGCCGATCCTTCGGCATGCCAGCGGTTAATGTAAAGGATGTTGTTCTGCTCGGGGTGTGTTTCCATTCCCACCAGTTTCCGATTCCCGTATCCGAGATGGACCTCGTGGTCACGATTGATATCCAGATTCATCTCCAAATCGGCGCCTTCATCCCGGCTGGCAAAGGGGAAGAAAAATGTTGAAGCCTCAAATTTCTGGGAGAGGTCCAATGTGCCATATGTCAACCACACCCGGCCGGCAATGCTTCGAATGCGCTTGAAATGACACCGTACTTCGATGCCGCCTTCTACGCGATTATTGAACTTGCCGATGAGGGAGCGCCATTCCAGGTTCCGGTGACGCCAGGCCAAGGCCGCAGCCATGTGTTCATCAGACCTCAATCCATCGAGGGCGTCTTTCTTCTCATAGACTTCCCGCTGCTCAATTTGAAAGTGATTTTTCGAATATCGCGCCCCGAACCAGACGGACCGCCAGCGAACAAGCCCTAATCCGCCGCCATCCACAATCCAGTATTCGTGCCGTTGCGGTCCTTTGCGGAAACGATAGAAGTCATTGAGTTCATAGTGAGTTTGAAGGGCCGCCGTCGCAGGCAATTTGTCTGGGAAATCAACGAGAGGATTCTCAGTGCCAAGCAAACGATCCACGCCGGGCAACTCGAATGAGTTTCCCGGCGTGAGCCATAGCGTTCCAAACAATGTTATCGCCAGTGAGATACTGGGCGCAGGCTTAAATAACAACGCCTTACCATCCGGCCGCCTCGGCTATATCCAGCCAGGTATCCCGTGTTGCGCCCGGGAAAAGGCCGCCGAATGAATAATCAGGGACATAAGGAATTATTACCTCATTTAAATCAATGGGATCTCCATTTGGGCCATCCAATAGTTCAATGAAATCAAGATCATATTCCCCGTTTAAGTACTCGATACGGGTCACATTGGCAAGGCAAGAATCCGGGCCTTCGCATGTTGAGAAGCATTCTGTCCTGGGCGACACATCCCACCCATAGGCATACCAATGCCAATCCAGCCAGTCCTGCGGGTCTTTGAATCGATAGTAGGGAATATATTCTTTCCAATTATTGGGCGCGTTGGTGAAGAGCATTGATAGATTAACATCTATTTCAATATCACCATAATCAGCTTCTTCATCGATATGGTACGTCCCCGTCAATACTGTTTCGACCCAATTAAGAACATCTTCAATCGTGGTAAAGCTTTCCGCAAATCGCGGCTTGTTTCCCGCATCATCGATCTCATCATCCAAGTCCGTCAGATCGACGATCTTGATGATGTCATCATTTTGATTGTCTGTTTCGGCCCGTATGGCAGCGACCGCCTCCTCCAATTTGTCGCGCAGCGTTAAGAGATTGTCATAGGCGACACTCATGCGATTGTCCCGCAGGCTTAGGAAGCCGAAACGCTCTTCAAGATTGTATTGCAATACTGATATAGCCAATGAGTCGCGCGCCGCGTCGTTGCGTTCGCTCCAGACATGCACGACCCTTCTGCTGCCGGCGCCGTAAGGTTCGGAGTATCCAAAGGACTCACACAAATCTAAATCATTGATCTCATCGATCCACCCATAGCCCCCGGCGCGGTCGAACAAATCCAATTCATATGAAATCGCGATGCATATCCCTGCCCGGGCGGCATGCAGCGCAGCATCGAACATGAGAATATCACCCAAATCGATTTCGTAAATTTCATCTTCAAGCTGCAGATTGATAACAGGTTCTGCATTTTCTTCGGCGGCGGCAAGATGTTGGATGGCGCTGTCGAATGCTGGCATGACGAGTTCCTCAAGGATCTCTTGGGCGCGGGCTAGGGTGAGATTGCCGGGGATACCGGTTAAGGTGCGCCGGGCCAGTTCACGGGGCGCCGTGGCTAATAGGGTAAACTGGTTTCGAAGAATTGGCGAACCCGGCCTGAAGTAGATTCCCCCGGTCGAAGCTAGTGCGGATTTATTCTCATCGTCGTAAGCGATTAGACTATCAATGACCTCCCACAACTCGGGATCATAGTTGACCTCGATAATATCCAACAGGGCGCATCCGATATGCGCTATGGGGGAATCCGAATTGACCTCCAGCGCGGCATCCATCCCGTCTCTTATCTCCGTATAACGGACAGCCCTGTAAGAATCCGCATCTTCATTATCGGGAATGATTTCCAATGAATCCGCCAATGCTTGCATCCAATGTGTCGCCATGGAGTCGGCTGTTGTCACGTCCCCATGCGGTACTCCATTCCCATCCGGTTCGGTGGGGTCGTCGGAGCAACCGATGCAGAGGCCCAGGACGATGAGAGGAATACAAATCCAGATGATTCTTTTATGAGGTGACATTCTTTGTCCCTCCTTCTGGGGATAGGGAAAAGACTCTCACTCTATTTGGAAGGCCATCGAGAAAGATACCATCAACTATCATCCCGCACAAACATTTCAAAATGGATGGTTGAATTCAATAGCAATGTCATGAATATGAAAGTTGACAAGGTAAACCGGAATTCGGTGATCGAGAGGTCATTTAGGGGGCTCGGCCGCCGGATTGGTTGTCAGCAATCAGATCTTTGATCTTCCAGTTGACCTGGTAGGATTTCTCCAGACAATCTGCGTACGAATAGCCTGGCATGATAATGACCCCCTCGATTCTGCACTTGAACATTACGCGCCAAATCAAGACCATTGGACGAAGTTGAATCGGCAAGGAACGGGGCGCAAAACATCGCGACGGCCCCGTCCCTTGCGTGACGATTACCGATGAGCGTGATCCGGCTGATGGGTCACAACCTGAGATTCGATCTTGACCGGATTGCAGATCGTATCCCAAATGGGTGAGTGGTTGTTCACATAATCATGGAGCTCTTGAAGCTTTTCAGCCGGAGCATCGGACTTGATGAACGCCTTGATCTTCAATTCGCTCAATCCCGCCCGCTGGTTTCTGAGGTTCATGAAACCTTCAAGACTTCCATTGCCTGTGATCTCCAATGACAATTCATCCAGATCGATTCCGAGCGCGGCTGCATTTGCCGCATAACCCACGGTCAGACAGGCGGCCAGAGAACTCATGAGAGTTTCAGCAGGGCTGATGCCGGTATCGCTGCCGAGGACCTCATTGGGCTCATCCGTCGTAAGGGTGTGATTCTTGGCGCGACGTCCCGTTTCCTTGCCAACGGTAAAACCCGAGGTCGTATGTTTGGCTTTGAATCCGCCCGCCCACTTTGAGTTCACGGTAAAACGCAGCTTGCCGTTACCCGGATCCGTCTTGACGGCTTCAATTGCGGCCATGAGGTCATTCAGATTGACGCCATTGCGAATATTGTTCTGAGACATTTCAACTCCTCCTTCTTTTTAGGAAATCGATCATTCTGACCCCTTGCCAGAAGGGTGGATCGCAGAAAAGATCACCATTCGTGACAAGGAGGAGTCGCTTCACGGCCTTTCAGCGAAACAGCCCAGTAACACATGGAAGGGTTCGCAATGTCAAGTTTAAATCTCGTTTAGGATCGTAACCGTATATTATGTATAGCTTTGAGAGATATCATTAATTGAGATTGAGTCTCTGGATCTGAATATTTGCACCGATCC
Source organism: Candidatus Eisenbacteria bacterium (assembly GCA_018831195.1). Lineage (NCBI taxonomy): Bacteria > Candidatus Eiseniibacteriota > Candidatus Eiseniibacteriota bacterium. The sequence goes on from JAHJDP010000119.1 coordinate 53,042, forward strand.
CCTCAGGCTCATTTCATGTTGGAAACAAGTACGCCGTTTAGGCTCATTTCATTTTGGAAGAAGCTGGGCTGAAAGAGGCTGGCCTCGCTCTCCCGCTTGGATTCTGCTACACTTCCTAGTTGTCTTCCTGAGTCACACGTCCACCGGAGGTTGTTATGCGTCGTCACCCTGTCTCGTTTGGCCTGTTGCTCGTGCTGGCCGGTCTCTTATTCACCCATGTTGCCCTTGCGCGCGATATCAGCCGCCAACTCGCCCTGATTCTGGACGAACCCCTCGCGGGTAGGCTTCAAACGGGCATCCTGCGGGACCGGGTGCTGCCGCTCGCCGCGATGGAATCCTACGACGGCGGGCCCCGCTCGCGACCGGTGACGGTCGAGGCATGGCGGCAGATGTACTCTGAGATTCGAAGGGCCTCCGTCGCCCCACCCAGCCAGCCGGCGCTCGAAGAGGTTCGCCAGCGCGGCCTGGAGGCCGGCCGCCGGGGGGTTCTGCCGATTGCGATCATGAACTTTCGGTATGAGACGATCCGAAACGACGCGCTGGAGTCGGGAGCCCTCATCATTCGGGAGGGAAGGCTGGAGGTTGGGGAGGGCGATCCGCTTGTCCTTCGCCGGCTTTTCGCGGCCACGCCGCTCACCGGCCGCACCTACAGGGGCGGGCTTGTTGTTTTCCGTCTCAATCGCGAACTCTTCTTCACCAACGATCCGGCCGGATGGCAGGGGCTGGACATCGACTTCGACGACGGCCAGGGCTTCCTTCCCGCCGTCCTTGATCGGGATTATGCCGTTCGTTACACAAGCACCGGGCTCAAGACCATCCGTCTTCGTCTCACGATGGATTCAGGGGAGATGCTGCTCGCCGCGTCCCGCTTCGACGTGCGCGCGCTGGAAACGCCGCTGCCGGATGACACCTTGCACATTACGGCGGCGATTCCCTATGCGGGGCAATTCGGAACCGGTGAAGCCTACGTCTATCTTGCGGATCAGCATGCCGCGATCGCCAATCCGGCCGTGCTTCTCGAGGGTTTTGATCTCGATAACAGCATGAATTGGGATGAACTTTATGAGCTGCTGAATCGAGAGCAATTGATTGAAGAGATCCGCAACCGCGGCTTCGACGCCGTGGTGCTTAATTTCACCGATGCGACCGACTATATACAAAGAAACGCCTTCGTCGCCGTGGAGCTTATACAACAGATCAAGGGGATCATCGATCCGGCGCAGGATATGGCCTTGGCCGGCGCCAGCATGGGCGGGCTGGTCGGCCGCTATGCCCTGGCCTATATGGAGACGAACGGGCTCGAGCACCGCGTTCGGAATTTCATCGCCTTCGACGCGCCGCAAGGGCCGGCCAACATCCCTCTTGGACTTCAATATTGGATCTGGTTCTTCGCCGATCAATCGACGGAGGCGGAGGCTTTCCTGGCGGCCTTGAATTCACCCGCCGCCCGGCAGCTGCTCGGATACCACTTCACCGATCCGCCCGCTTCAACCGGCGCGACGGATCCGCTGCGCGGCGTGCTGCTGGACGAGTTGTCAGGGATGGGGGAGTATCCTTCGCTGCCGCGCAAGGCCGCGATCATCAACGGCAGCGCCGCTCAGGTGAATCAGGGATTTCAAGCGGGGGATCAACTTATACAATGGGAGTATACGAGTTTCTTGGTCGATATCACCGGGAACGTCTGGGCCGTGCCGGATGCCGGTAGTCATATCATCTTCGACGGTCTCATTGATATCATCCTGCTGCCCTCGGATGAGGCGCAGGTGGTCGTGGCCGATACCCGCCCCTACGACAGCGCGCCGGGGGGCTGGCGCTCCAGCCAGGCCGATCTCGACGCCACGCAGGCGCCCTATGGCGATATCGTGGCTTTGCATCCCAATCACTGCTTCATTCCCACGATCAGTTCTCTGGCCTTGCAGACCGAGGATCTCTTCTACAATGTCGCCGGGGATCCGAATATCCTCGATATCAGTCCCTTCGACGTTGTCTACTTTCCTATGTCTAACCAGGAGCACGTCGAGATCACCCCTGAGAACAAGGAGTGGATTCTAGCCGAGCTGGAATATGGGGTCGCGGATGTCGCCATGGAAACTCCGGGTTTTTCACCGGTCGCCGGCATCGGCCCGGCGGTTCCGAATCCCTTCCGCGCGGAGGCGCGCCTGCGGTTCCTTCTGCCGCGAAACGGTCCCGTACAACTTGGTGTCTGGGATGTCGCGGGAAGGCGTGTGGCCTCTTTAGTAGACGGCGACAGGGAGGCCGGAGAGCACCAGATGATTTGGGACGGGTTGGGCGCGAACGGACGGCGGCTGCCGCCCGGTCTTTATTTCATGCTCCTGAAGGGCGAGGGTTTTGCGGCGACGCGAAAGGTCCAGATCCGATAGGGTGTTGCTTTCACAAATTCCGCTCGTCTGCTTGACAAGAGCCCCGGCGGATGGCATCTCTATCCACTCATTTCCTCATGCGTATTCCGACAGTTCGGACCAAGTTGCAATCCGGTTGCCCCCTGCTCTTTTCGCCTTGTACATTGCCTTATCCGCGGAATTGATAATGTGCATGATTGAATCATCCCCATCGGGATGCTCCCCGGGCGGCGCATGCATCATCTCATTGATGCCGAGGCTGAGCGTGACGGCGGCGACCCCCTTCGGCGTTGAAATACGAATCGCCGCGACGCCGGCACGGATGCGTTCCGCGACGGCGTAGGCTTGCCGCGAGGTCGTCATCGGCAAGGCGATGACAAATTCCTCGCCGCCATAACGCCCGATCATATCCGCTGAGCGGAGCGCGGTGCCCGCGGCCTTCGCAACGTGTTCAAGCATCTGATCGCCCACCTCATGCCCGAACCGGTCATTGACGAGTTTGAAATGGTCAATGTCGAATAGAATCACTGAGAGGGGATGGCGATAGCGTGTGGCGACCTTATATTGGTGTCCGGCAAGTTCGAACCAGTACCGGCGGTTGTTCAAGCCGGTGAGCCCGTCAATACGGGCGAAGCGCTGTTCGCGCGAATACATGCGCCTGAGTTTTTGGTTCGCCTCTTCAACCGATTTCTTGGCGCAGCTCATTTCCTCTTCCAACTGCTTGAGCGCGGTGATGTCGCTCATTCCGACGTGACAGAGCAACGAGCCGCCTGCGGCATCGCTTGCCAGGATCGCGTCAAACTGCACCCAGAATGGATGGTCGCCCTTTCTTATCATTTTCAGCACGCATGTTTGCGGCGCGCGGGTCTCAAAAAGCTTCTGGCAGTGCAAATAGTAAATGTCCTGGTGTTCTCTGGTGATGAAACGTGTTACCCACTTATTGATCAATTGGTCCTTTGCGACGCCCAGCAGGTTGGCGGCGGTGAGATTAGCCTCCAGAATCCGCCCGTCCTCGCTAAGGGTCAAGAACCCGATCGGCGCACGCTCATAGAGATCGAAATACTTGGCGTGCGATGCTTCGAGTTCATTCTGTACCCGCTGTAATTCTTCATTCTGCAGCTCCAGTTCGATTTGGTGCACTTCCAATTCTTGAACGAGACGCCGGCTGTCGGTCTTCGTCGCAAGATGAGAGGGGGTCTTCTTCATGCGCTCCGCCATACTCTTTTCCGCCCGGCGGCGCAATTCGGCATCATACACCGGTCCTTTGCGCTTCTTATTCATGGCCCGATCCTTTGCTTACTTCGCCTTCAGCCTTTTGCGCAAACGGGCCTCTGTGGCCTGTAGCCTTGCCTCGAGCTTCTTGGACGCCGTGATATCGATAAATGTAATGACCAGCCCGTCAATTATATTCTCCATTGTTCGGTACGGCTGGATGCGCGCGGTGTACCAATTCCCGTCTGGGGTGGAAATCTGTTTCTCCACTCTGACCAGCGTCCGCAGGACCTGGTGGGCATCTTCAGCCAATTCGGGGTAGAATAAGGCTGAGGCGATATCCGTGATAGGCCGCCCCATGTCGCTTGGGATCAACTGGGTGATCTTGCTCGTCTCGCTGGTGAAGCGCAGCACGCACAGGTTGTTATCCAGAAACAGGGTGGCGATGTCGGTGCTGTCCAGCAGATTCTTTATGTCGCTGCTCGTGCGTGTAAATTCTTCCAGTCTGGTTCGCAGTTCATGGTTGACGGTGTGCAATTCTTCGTTCATGGACTGCAGTTCTTCCTCTGAAGTGGTCAACTCTTCGTTGGTGGACTGCAATTCTTCATTGGAAGACTTGAGTTCTTCCTGTGAGGTTTGCATCTCTTCACGCAAAGTATCCAATTCCTGCCGGGCGTTTTGGAGTTCCTGCTTCATTTCCGCCAGAAGCACGGCGTCCCCTTGTGACGTGGGCGTTGATTTTTGGCTGGGTTTCGCCGCCACACTGCTAAAGATGATCATCACCAATCCGTTCAAGTCGTTTTGTTCACTAAGCGGCTGGACGATGATATCCACAACATGCTTTCCACCGTTGGTGTCTACACCTAAGTTCTTGAGTGTGACGGTCTCATTTTTACGCAGCGCCCTTTTAAAAGCGACCGTCAATTCGTAGCGGATGCTATCGCGCGCCATGGCAAAAATGTTCCAGTTGGCTTTGCCGGCCGCCGCCTCCAAATGTCTTCCTGTGCGTCCGCTGGTATAGAGAATATCTCCTTGGCTATTGGTCAGCACCGCGGCGGGGGAATATTCTTGCAGGATCAGTTGATCGGCCAGCGTTTGCAGGTCCACCTTTGATTCCCGCCACCGGGCTGGCGGGTCATATTTGGCGGAAGCAAGGTGTATCGGAAACTGGATTGGATGAGCCGGCACGGCGGAATCGATCCGGCGGAACAGCCGCCTGTTTCCGGTCAGTGGTGTGAACAAGTTGCTGGAGCCGCCTATGGTCTCCGCGTTCCCTAGAAACAAGAAACCACCTGGGTTCAGGCTATAATGAAAGAGCGGTAAGAGTTTCTCTTGCAATTCAGGCGTCAGATAAATGAGGAGGTTGCGGCAACTCACGAGGTCGAGTTTTGTGAAGGGGGGATCCATAATAACATTTTGCGGGGCAAAGAGGATCATCTCGCGGATGCCTTTTGCCACCCGATAGCCATGTGTGACTCTATCGAAGTAGCGGTCCAATCTTTCCTCCGAAACATCGGTGGAAATGTTGGCCGGGAACAGGCCTTCGCGCGCTTTATCCGTGGCCTGTTGATCCAGATCGGTGGCGAAGATTTTCAGGCTGACGTTGTTTGCCGGTCTTATGTCTTCCAGCATCTCTCTGAAGAGGATCGCCAGGGAATATGCCTCTTCGCCGGTTGAGCAGGCAGGCACCCACGCCCGCAGCGTTTGATTCGAGCTGCAATCAGCCAACAGCGCCGGCAGCACATCGGCCTTCAACTGATTCCAAGCCTCCGGATCGCGGAAAAAACTCGTCACCCCGATCAACAATTCGCGGAACAGCAATTGCACCTCTTGCGGATTCTCCCGCAGAAGATGCACATAGTCGGCGATCTTGTCGGTTTGATGCAGCCCCATGCGCCGCTCGATGCGGCGATAGAGCATGTTCTTTTTATACAGTGAAAAATCCTGGCCCGTCTTCTCGCGCAGCATGATCACTACTTTATCAAGGGAGCCTTGCAGTGCCCCCCGGTGGACGTTTTCGGGTTTGATGATGAGCGACGCATATTTGAGATAGGCGATGATCTTGCTCCCCAATGTCTCCACCGGGGCGACCACATCGGCGTATCCAGCCTCAATGACGCTGCGCGGCATGCTGTCGAATTTAGCGGAAGCGGGATCTTGCACAAAGGCCGCCCCCGCATTTTCCTTAATGGCGCGCACACCCAGCGTGCCGTCCGAGCCCATGCCCGAGAGGATGACGCCGATCCCTCTCTCCATCTGGTCATCCGCAAGCGAACGGAAGAAGAAATCAATCGGCAGGCGCTGGCCGCGTGCCGCAATCGGGCGCAGCAGGTGCAGCACTCCGCGCAAGATGGACATGTCTTTATTGGGCGGGATGATGTAGATGCAGTCCGGCTTGACGCGCATCCGATCCTTAACTTGTACAACATGCATGGCGGTCTTGCGTTGGAGCAACTCCACCAAAATGTTTTTGTGCGTCGGGTCAAGGTGTTGGATGATCACAAATGCCAGCCCGCTGTCATTGGGCATGTTGGCGAAGAACGATTCCATCGCCTCCAAGCCCCCCGCCGAAGCGCCGATGGCGACGATGCCGAACGTGCAGCGCGACCAGCGCACTGCCTTCAGTGGGTGGGAGGGTGTTTCATCCCGTACAGGGTCGGCTGCTTTTGATTTGCGGCGGGAGGGTTTGTTGAGTTGCTTCATGGCTCAACCTCTCACAGGGGACTTCTATTTCCGCTGAATTGACTAACCTTTTGATTGTTAATGGGATAGGCGGGCTAACATTCGGTTCATTTGCAATGGCATACGTAGTAACCCTTGCCCACCAGCATCTTTCAATGAACCACGTTCTCACAAAAACGAAAAGGGATCCAAGAAAATCGCGGCGTAAAGCAAAAATCGGGGCGATGATGGAGTTAATCGGCGGTGTTCCCCAGCTGATCCCCTTCCAGCCGCCCGCCCTCGAGTTGAAGCAGCGTTTTCTTGGCCGGCAGGCCCCCGCCGTACCCTGTCAGACGCCGATTCCGACCGATCACCCGGTGGCACGGTATGATGATGGAGATGGGATTGGCTCCATTCGCCGCGCCCACGGCCCGCGCCGCTTTTGCGCGTCCCACACGTCGGGCCAACTCGCCATAGCTGACGGTTTCTCCGAACGGAATCTCGAGCAGGGCGGACCACACCGATAACTGAAACGCCGTTCCACTCGGGCTCAGCGGCAGATCGAACGCGCGGCGCCGGCCGCAGAAATACTCCTGCAATTGCTTCTCGGCATCGGCCAGGATCCGGGCGGCGGCCAAGGTGTCATCACCCATAGGCGCCGGCCGGCGCTGTCGATCGGCGAAGAGCAAATGTGTAAGTTCCCCTTCACGGGCGGCGAGGAGGATTTTTCCGACAGGGCTATGAATCAGCAGGGTTCCATGGCGGTTGATCATTGGGGGTCCTTTCGCGGAGGTGGTGTTAATGTGCGCCAGAGCAGCATGGCGGCATAGGCCCGCCAGGGCCGCCACACTTCGGCGCGTTCTCTCAGGGAGACGATACTCGGCCGTTGTCCAGCGGATCTGTCGCCGGCCCGATCGAAAGCGGAGGCCAGCGCCTTCTGCAATCCCAGATCGCCGGCGGGAAAAGCATCCGGCTCCCGCAGGGCCCGCATGGCGATGTACTGGGCGGTCCAGTCGCCGATGCCGGGCAGGGCGGTCAATCGCTCGATCGCCGTGTCCAGGTCCGGCGCCAATTCCAGGATCGGCTCACCGTCGCAGAGGGCTCGGGCCAGGGTCCGGATCGTCCGCGCCCGAGCGGCCGGCATCCCGATGGCGGCGATGTCGGCGTCGGCGAGGTCCTCGGGGTGGGGGAAGAATCGGCAGGGATAACCGGGCGAGCGAGCGGGCACATCCTGACCTTTGTATAACCTGGCATGGGAAAGCCCGAACCGACTTACCAATTTGCCGGCAAGCCGCGTGGCGCCGGCGACGGTGACTTGCTGGCCCAGGACGGCCCGCACGGCCAGCTCGAACCGGTCCCAGCAACCGGGAACGCGCAGCCCCGGATACCGGTCGGCGGCATCGGCAAGAAGCGGGTCGGCGCTCAACTGGGTCATGATGAGGGTGGGATCGGCGCTTAGATCGCAGAGCGCGCGCGCCCGATCGGCCATGGGCAGCAGGATCGGCGCCGCCTCGACCGGCGCGCGCAGGATGAGCGCCGCCGCCTTGCGCGGAGCCGGCTCCAATTCAATCACCCCGTGAAAGGGATCCATCGACACGCTCCGGCGATAGACCCGGCCCTCCACCTGCTCAACGCCCGGAATCGCCCGCGGCCTCATCCAGTCCAGCAGGCCGTTCCAATCGAAGGGTTCTCGATACGATAGGCGCAGCGCCACGGTTCCCTTGCGGGAGGAGGAACTGCCGGATGAGCCGGCGGTGTGGATGCGCCCGCGGATCTCACTCGGTGTGCTGTCGAAGGACTGGCGGATGGCGGCGTTGAAGCGACGTACATTTTGATAGCCCGCCGCGAAGGCGATGCGGGTCATCGACAAAGTGGTCTCCTCGATCATCCGTTTGGCGAAGTGGACGCGGCGCGTTTGCGCGATCGCCAGGGGGGAAGCCCCAAGATGCTCGGCAAAGAGGCGGCGCAGGTGCCGGTCGCCCATGCCGAGACGTCCCACCAGATCCTCCACACCCGCGTCGTCAAGCGCGCCATCCTCAATCAGACGCAGAGCGCGCGACACGGTCACGGAAGTTCCCCGCCAGGCGGGGGTGCCGGGCGCCGTCTCGGGACGGCAGCGGCGGCAGGGGCGGAATCCCGCCTCCTCCGCCGCGGCGGCGCAGGCAAAGAATGTGCAATGCGAGGCTTGTGGCGTGCGGGCCGGGCAGATCGGCCGGCAGTAGACGCCGGTGCTGGTCACGCCGGTGAAGAATCGGCCGTCGAAGCGGGCGTCGCGCGTGCGGAGAGCGCGATAGCAGATGTCGTGACTGAGTTCCATGAAGCACAGCATAGCATCTCCGCCAGGCGGGGCTGGACGTTTTCGGACATGTGGGTGAGCGGGGCGGGAGGCGGCGCATCAAGCCACGGCCTTTCCCCATCCGTCATGGCCTAGCGAATGAGGATGATCTTGCGGGAATCGAGGATGGTGCCATCGCGCAGTTGAACCCAGTAGACGCCGGGGGCGACGCCGCGGCCGGAAGTGTCCAGGCCGTTCCAAATCAATGTATGCTCACCGGCGTCGAAGCGCCGATGCGACAATGTTCTGATCCTGCGCCCTGACAGATCGAAAATCTCGACGGCGATTTTTCGCGGGTGATCAAGCGCAAAGGCGATTGCGGTTCGCGGATGGAAGGGGTTGGGCCTGTTCGGCAGCAGGCGGGCGTGGGCGGTCAAGGATGAGCCCGACGGACCGTTGGACAGAGGCCTTTCCTCGTAAGCGCCGATATCGACGCGTCCGCCGGCGACCCGCGGCCGGCCCGCGCGGTCAAGAGCGGGCAGCAGCAGCCCCGCCGTATCCGGCGCCGCGGCATTGATGCACGGCGAGCTGGATTGCAGGCTGTAAGGATCGTTCCCCGCCCCCGCAAAATCCGGGTCGAGGTCGATATTCCCCTCGCCCTTCCAGCCGCCATCGATATCCGACCAGGTTGTGTTGTAGGGCTTAACTTCCCAGAGTTGCGCGGGGATAAAATAATTCGTCGTGTTGTCCCACAGGATGCAATCGGTGATCCGGGGTTTTGAGAAGTATGAAAGGACGGCCGCCGCTTCGGTCATCGCCTCGGGATTCAGGTCATGATTATGAGCGATGGTACAATTGATGAGGCGGGGATAAGAATCGAGTGTGTAAACGGCCGCACCGCCGAGGAATGCATAATTATCGTAGATGAGGCAACCGGTCAATTGCGGCGAAGCGCAGTGAAAACAGAACACCGCCGCCCCGTAATCGGCGACATTGCGCCGAATCGTCGCGTTGACGACCCGCAATCCGGAATAATCATCGCAGACCAGCGGGCCCACGAAGATCGAATCGCGAATGGATTTAGCGTACTCGATCACGCAATACTCCAGCCGCGATGGATTATTGACCGCGCTGGTGCGCTCGAAGCGGAGTCCGTTCCAGGCGCCGTCGAGAGAGGCATCGATCTTGAAAGCGCCCGGGTCGCCGCTCGTCAGCAAAACGGGGTCTGATGCCGTGCCGAAGGCCAGCAGCCGGCCGCGCACATCAAGCCGGTAATGCCCCTGAAACTCTACTCGAACGCCGGCCGCTATCGTGAGGGTCACCTGATCGGCGATCTCGACATCGCCGACGACCCGTATCGTGTCCGCCTGCCAGCATGTGTCGACGGTGATCGGTCCGCTGACATCGACCCGCGCGCCGGCGGTGATGACGGCGGCCGGCTGTTCATCCTGTGGATGGCCGGCCCGCGGGTTGTTCTTATCATGGCTCGGGAATGTCTGGCAGCCATAGCCGGCGGCCGGCGATCCCGGTTGGAGGCGGAAGTCGCCGTTGCCGGGGTCGATCAGCTGCGGGTCGATCCCGATGACATTGTTGTAGGGTGGGTCCTCGGCGCCCGGCCAAGGTTCGGGTTCCGTTCAGGCGTATTCTCACAAGAAGGAGAAATGCGCGAGCATTTCATCATTGTCCTCTGGGTCGATGTGATAGCTCCAATTGTCTACGATATCCGCCCACCCAGCCGCCCAGCCTGTCGATATGTTGGTGCCGGTCGGCAGCCACTCCATCGAGATCCCCGTCGTGTAGATAAAATCGTTGCCGGTATCGACCGCGCTCACCACGAGGTTGCGTTCGATCGTAATCCCTGCGCCGGCCCGCTGCAGACGGATGCCGTAATCGTGCGGCTTAAACATTGTCACGTGGCGGACCGAACCGGTCGGAAGGATATTGACAATCCCCGTCAGGCCGCGAAACTTGATTGAACCGTTGATGACGACGCAATCATCGATGTCGAGTCTGTTTTCACAATATGAGATACACAGTTGCCCACCCTGCAGATCGATGATCGCCCCGTTGCCGATAATGCGGACATCCCGGCCCGGGCCGCCGGCGAGAATACCCGTGTACGGCACAAGGGAGGGGCCGATCATCAAGCTCCCGGTGTAGATCCGGCCGCTTTCCAATTCAATATACTTGTCATAGCCGGATGCGGGGCCTGCGGTCTCGTAAGCTTCCTGCAAGGTCGTCGCGCCGCCCATGGAGGGAATCAACGCCGCGGCCGCCAGCAGGCCAATCATTGCCCTGTGGATATTGCGTCGAATGAGCATCTGGACTCCTTGAATGGATTAAGCTCCCGAACGAGTTTCAGTATATCATGCTTTTGCCAGAACCGAAAACATCATCACGACATATCGAACGATTCAACAGGACGCTCCGGGAGGAGGCGCTGAACCACTTTATCTTTCTCGGTGTTGATCACATCCGCCGGGTTATTGTCAGTGACCAGGACAACTACGCCCTGCTTTTAGTCAGCTCCTGGGCCTTCCCCGAAGTTCCTACATGACGGATCCATAATCGAGAAACCAAACGACCGGGCAGCCCTTCGGAGATCGATCATCCCGGTCGGCGACCGGTGGTAGTGCCGATGGAGTTTTCGCGGATCACGGGCTTCCAGCTTCTAGCGGCTCCCCGGGTAGAACCGTTTCCTAAACATTCTCCATTTCAAGCTCAAACCTTCTCTCGCGGGAAGGGTATCTAATCACGATCACTTTACTTGTTGCCGAATTTTCACTTAAATGCGCCCCGCCTCGGTTGTCCCAATGCTCAGGTGTCCAATGCCGACAGTTGCTACTTCAGTGCCTTGATCCGCTTAATGTCCTCCGTTTGCCCCAGAATTAAGAGGATGTCGCTGTCCTTAATAACAAAGGTGGCCGATGGTACCAGGGTAAATCCTTGAGGTATCAGCTCCTTGATCGCAATAACGTGAACATTGTACTTGGCCCGTAGATTGAGTTCTCTTAGGCTTTTCCCGATGAACTCGTACGGTGGGCCAACCTGGACGAGGTCGAATCCCTCCGCAAGCGGGATGAAGTCCAGAATGTTCGGTCGGGACAGGGTCTTGGAAAGGCGCAGCGCCATATCCCTCTCCGGGTGAATGATCTCCGTCGCCCCCACCCGGCGAAGGACCTTTTCATGGTCTTCGTCGACTGCCTTCACCAGGATCTTCTTCACGCCCATCTCCTGAAGGTGAAGGCATATGAGGATGCTGGTACTGATCCTATTACCCGTTGAGACTATGACTGCATCCATGTTCTCCAGCCCGAGAGATCTCAGCGACTCATTATCCATCGCATCGAGGACCACCGCCTCCGAAGAGTACGTATCTATGCTCTGCACCCGGGACTTGTCCGTGTCTATTGCGACAACTTCATTCCCATCTTCGAATAGCGCCTTCGCCATATGAAACCCGAAATTCCCGAGACCTATCACTGCGAACCGTTTCATCTCGACTCTCCGTCCGACTATCCGACCATTAGATTCTCTTCGGAATATTCAATCCCGTTCTTCGGTCCCGTCCCTACTATGACGTATGCAAACGTCAACACGCCCACCCGACCGAGAATCATCATTCCAATTATCAAGCTCTTGCCCCACGCACTGAGCTCCGGCGTCACACCCATAGACAAACCCACGGTACCAAATGCAGAGACCGTCTCGAACATAAGGGCAAGAAAGCCCCGTTCCTGATCACCCACGCCGACTCCGCTTCCGTCTTCACTCGCCAACATCATGAACAGCACCACCCCAATGATCCCAATCGACACCAACACAAGTGCCACACTTCGGGAGACGGTTTCTGCCGGAATGCTCTTCTTGAACATATTGACTCGAGATTTTCTCCGGATGCGCCCAACGCTGAAGGCAACCAGCACCGCCAGCGTGGTCGTCTTGATTCCGCCGCCACACGATCCCGGCGACGCACCAAAGAACATGAGGACGATCATCATCGCAAGAGTTGCGTTCGTAAGCGAAGCTATGTCGACCGTGTTGAAGCCGGCCGTGCGGCAGGTAATCGACTGAAAGAGTGGAACCATCAACCGGTGGATCAGCGAATGTTGTTGGCTGCCGTGGGCCTGGCCCTCTAAGACCGCAAACATGGCCGCGCCCGCAATGATCAGAACCGCACTCGTAAGCAACACCGCTCTCGTCTGCACGGCGAGGCGGTGCTTTTCATTCCCGCGCCTTAGAACCTTCAGTTGAAGGTCATACAAAACAGGAAAACCGATTCCCCCCGCAATGATCAAGAAGCAGACCGTCAAATTTAGTAGCGCGCTGCCGCTGTACCGCACCATGCTATCCGGGAAGAGCGAGAAGCCGGCGTTGCAGAACGCAGACACCGCATGGAAGATCGCCGTGTACATCGCCCGCCACGTTCCGAGCTCTCCCGCCCAATGCACCGATAGAAGAATGGCCCCCACCACCTCCGCCCCAATCGTGAAGAGCAGTACGCTCTTGATGAGGCTAAAGATGTCTGCACGAGGTGTATGTGCGAACAGGTCCTGCATGACCATACGGCCGCGGATTGAGACACTCCTGCCGAGCCAACGAAAGAGGGCCACAGAGATGGTCATGACACCTAGACCGCCGATCTGAATCAGCGCGAGGATCACGCACTGCCCGAACATCGTGAAGTAGCTACCCGTATCCACGACTACAAGACCCGTAACGCATACCGCGGATGTGGCCGTGAACGCCGCATCCAGCCAATCGATATGCCCGCCCCTTGTCGACAATGGAAGCATGAGGATGAGCGCGCCCACAGTGATGGCCAGGAGAAAACTCGCCAGCACGATGCTTGCGGGGTGCGCTTTGAGGAGTCTCATTCGCAGCATCATGCTTTGACTCGCGGATTCAGGTAGTACTGGCAATCGCAATGGTCCTTTGTTTCACAGATCTTGCGCAGCCTGTGCCCGCCAAGGACCATTCGATCCAGATACGCCCCACACACGATCAGCTCACGATCCGCATCAATTTCCCTGTAGCGCAGGTAGGGACATACAGCCTCCAGCCGATGGGACAACCGATCATCCGCGCCCAATCCGTGAGAGATCTCAAGGGGTGTCCGCCGACCCTCGCTCTCATCCTCCGTGTATCTGGCGGAATCGACTCCAGCTATTTCCAGAGATTCAAGCAGCGAACGGTGCCTTGACGAAAGCAACGCCAGTACGGGACAGCTGGATGTATGGCTGTTGCGCTTCAACGCCTCGGCCAGTTCAACCAGCAATCCACGCTTGTCGATCGTCACATGCCCGAAATGAATCACGATGAGCTGGGGATGTCCGTCAACAGCTTGGTCAAGACATCGAATCGCGCTGGTTACGAATGTCACTCCAGGGCAATTCACTCCGGGGTCGCAGGCTGGGTCGCACCACAAAACCTGCCCCTGTGCGTCAGAGGACCCCTGATTCTGCGTTGCCTGACCGTCCATTGTCTCCTCTGCCTCTGCTCTTCATGCCACCGGAAGCGTGAATGTGAAAGTGCTTCCTCGACCAGGAACCGACTCGACCCAGATGGCGCCACCGTGAGCCCGCACGATCTCCTTACAGATGGCGAGGCCGAGTCCGGTTCCGCCCCCCTCCCGCCCCTTCACTTGGACGAACTTCTGGAAGATCTTTGATTGGTATTCAGCTGGAATGCCGGAACCATCGTCCCGCACTGCCACACGGACGTGCGGCCCGATCTTTTGCGCCGAGAGTTCGATATGGCCGCCCTTGCTCACATAGCGGAGGGCGTTGGAGACTAGGTTCGACAATACCCATGTGATCTTATTCGCATCCGCGCGGACAGGGACCAGTCCCTCCTGCAACGTCGTCTCCAGCGTCAGGTCTTTCATGTCCATCTGGCTTCTGAAGACAGAATCAACATGCTGAAACAGAGTCGATACCGGGACCGTTTCAAACTCCAAATCGATCTTCCCGGCCTCGATCCGCGACAGGTCAAGGAGGTCATTGACCAGTGTCTTCATCCTGTTGACTTCCTCGTGAGCCGCCCCCAGGAGCTCGCGCTCCTTCTCGCCAAGCCTGGGCGCTACATGCTCCAGGAGCAGGTCAACGCTCATTCCCAGGCTGGTTAGTGGGGTGCGGAGCTCATGAGACGCCGCCATGACGAACTCGCTCTTCAGCCTCTCCACTTCTTTCATGCGAGTGACATCCCTTAACAGGAGCAAAGCACCAGTGAGAGTCCTGTCCCTTCCGCGAATACCTGTTACGGATATGAGGAAGTGCCGGGTCCCCTGCTTGGATGGCAGGCTAACGATTCTCTGTTCGTCCGGGACGTCCGGCTGCGCTCCTGTCTCGATGGTGCTACGGACGAGATCCCGGATGCTTTGATCGGGTAGAATGTCCATACAGTGCAGAGAGGAACTCTCGGAGAACTCCAAGTCGAGTACGCGGCGGGCGCTGGGATTAATGCCGACGACCTTGAGTGCCGTATCAAACACTACGAGACCATCCTCAATGCTCGAGAGAATCGCTTCACCTTTGTTCTTCTCCGCAATGATCTGATCGATGTTCATCTCGTTATACCGGCCAAGCTGTTCGGCCATTGCATTGAACTCACCGGCTAGGTGCCCAAGCTCATCTCCGGTTTCCACTGGTATCTGAACGGTGTAGTCTCCCGAGGAGATCTTCCGAGATGCCTCCATGAACTGCCGAATCGGCCGAACAATCCGTCCGGCCAGCAGGAAGCTGAAGATCAAAGCAACAATCAGCGCGGATGCCGCCACGATCGCTGTAGACCAGATGGCTCGAGTCGCCACGGTCCGGGCCGTGAGGCTGGCGGCATACATCGTTTCCTCATTGAGATGACGAAGCTCAACGCAGAGATCACGGACCTGTTCGAAGAGAGGCTGTACCGACTCCTCGTAGATGGCGATTGGAGGATCCTGAGACGTCTTAGACGGATGGCGGATCTCCGTGAGTGTGGAAAACTGCTGTCGATATCCGGCATAATCCGCCTCAATGGATTGGACGATTTCTGCCTCGCCTTGAATTGTGATGTTGTCCTTCGCGCGGGCTAACCACTCCAGGAAGTCCGCCTCGTTGTCTCTGAATTGCGCGATTCCCTTCCCGGGATCACCCAGAAGCATGATGAGTATCCCGCTATCCTGCCGCTCCAAGACATCCACCATGTTCTCGGCAGCAAGGATGCTCCGATAGTTCTCACTCAGGATTGCGTCGGTTGCCTTGCCGAGAGACACCAGGTTCGCAACCGCCCACGCGACCACAAGGGCCATGAGTGTGAAGGCGACGCCATATCCAATCAGGATTCTCCTCTTCAACGTCATTATCCGTAGTCCTCCACTCGGTCACTGCAGCACCCATGCAGACTGCAAAGGTCGTGCCATGCTGCAATACCTGTAATATCAACTGGTTATGGTTATTGGGTCTGGAAGCGGCATTGAAAACTGAAAAGCCGGGGTCAAAGCGGCCTTGAAAACTGCAAGGCGCTAATCGATGAGGAGTAGGATCAGATTCCGTAGGTCCTCCTCCTGCGCCAAAGCGTCGCCTGGTCCATGCCCAGAACGTCAGCCGCTTCCTGGAGCGAGGAGGTGATGGCGAGGATTCTTCTGATATGCAACTCTTCGATCGTCGACATGGGCACCATCTCGCCGATGGCGGGTGTGCCCGTGGCCGGGCTCATTTTGTTAGGAAGATCGGATTTCCCAACCTGTTCGCCGCTGCCCAGGATCACGGCTCGCTCGATGGTATTGCGAAGTTCTCGGATATTCCCAGGCCATGGGTGATTGGTCAGCGCACTCTCCGCCTCCGCGGTGAACCCGAGCCGCCTCTTGTGGTTGACCCGGCAGAAATGGGCAAGGAAATCGGTAGCCAGCGGCATGATATCTTCCGGTCGTTCTCGCAGCGGCGGAATTGTCAGGCTGATGACGTTGAGGCGATAAAACAAGTCCTCACGAAAACGGCCCTCAGCCACTCGCTCTTCGAGGTTGGCGTTGGTCGCCGCGATGATGCGCACATCGGCCCTGCGGCTCTTGGCGTCACCGACGCGTTCGTACTCCTTGTCCTGGATGAACCTCAACAACTTCGCCTGAACCGCGGGGGCAATATCCCCGATTTCATCCAGCAAGAGCGTTCCGCCTTCGCAGGCGGCAATGCGACCCGGGTTGTCTCGCACGGCACCCGTGAACGCCCCCCTGATGTGGCCAAACAACTCGCTCTCGAGGAGGTCGGACGGCACCGAAGGACACGCCACAACTCCCAGGGGTTTCGACTTCCTCGGACTCCAGTGATGGATCGCCCTCGCAAATACCGACTTTCCCGTGCCGCTTTCCCCTTGAAGCAGGACAATCGCCTCTGAGGGCGCGGCTTTCCTTGCCGTCTCAATCACCCGTTGCATGCCGGCATTCTTGCTCTGAAGGCGATCCTCCGGACCGAGCCTCTGCATGTCTTCCTTGAGCGCGGCGAGCTCCGTCTCCAGTTCCCGGATCTTGCTTATGCGCTGGGTAAGGAGCTTGACTTGATCCGGGGTGAAGGGTTTGGCGATGTAGTCCGTGGCACCTCGCCTCATTGCCTCGACGACACTCTCGATGGATGCGTGGGCCGTGATAACCACGATCTTGGTCCAAGGTGAATCCGACAACAGCACAGGTATCAACTCCATGCCATCTTCAACGCCCAGCTTGAGATCCACGAAGGCCAGGTCGAAGGACCGTCTCCGGGCTTCCTCCAGAGCGTCGGCGGGATTGCTTACCGAAATCACGCTATGCCCTTCAGCCACCAGGCAGTATGAGAGCGTCTTTCGGATATTGGCCTCGTCGTCTACAACGAGGATGTTGAGGAGGAGACCCTTACCTTCAGTGTTCGTCGTCATCGGCTTTCTTGCCTTAAGATGGACATGCTCCTCCCTTTGCCCGCTCCTGGAGTCACACAGCCGCGGAAGTGCCGCGGTTCTATTTTCGTTCCCCCGGCATGACCGTCTCCGAAACTGTCTCTGTTTTTGGACTCAAGATCCAGGGCAAATATGAAGAGAGATATTGAGCTTCGTCAGGACATTCTGAGCTTCCGGGCATGAGGCGAGGATGCTCCAGGGTGGCTCGTAACAGCAAGTCCGGCAATGAGGGCGGGACCTACGTGAATGACAAGGGATCGGTCGACTTCCACCGGAATCGGTGGCCGGGTTGGAGCGGAACATGCGGTTACGGGTACAGCGGCCCAGTGTTGGCAAGCTTCGAGGTAAATCAACGTGGCCTGGAATGTCACTTTTCACCAATCTCATCAAGCGGCTTCGCTGTCCGCTGCCACCCAGCTTTCACCATATCTGCAAGTACCACGTATGAAGGTGAACCATGGTTCATCGTTGCTGCGAAATTATAATCTTTGACAAAGAGATCGAATACAGCGAGCAATTCCGGGGGCAGAGTATTTCGCGCCTTCTCATGCTTTTCGCTCCGGATTCCTTCCATGGAGTTTTTCTCCTTGCAGCAAGCGCAGACCTTTGTCTCAGAATCTTGACCGGCCGCGAGTGAGGCTGCTGTCAGTTATTGGCCGGAATCAACCTCCTCGCCGACTAAATCATCCTGGCTGTGATTGTTAACGCTGAGGCCCCAGATCCTTATAGATGTCATTCATTCTTTTTGGATTCTCGAAAGCTGGCCAGCAAATCCCTAAACGATTTCGGTTCATATTTCTCGAAGCCTTTTTGATCCACATAAACAAAGTCATATGCCACCCCCGAGTGCAACCGGTTGATGTCCTCGCACCACAGTCGCAACCGGTTCATCTTAAGTGGCACATCCAGATTCTCCTGCCCCTCAGCCTCGACAATGATAATGCGCTTGTCCGATAGTTCGACTATAAAATCAGGATAATAGTTGGAGATTTCGCCGTTGGCGTTCCGTTCACGTAGTCGAGCTAGAAATGAACCGCCAGGTAGTTCTTGACGTATGAGACTACATCGCCGCAGTCCTCCAAAAAGCCCACAAACTGAAGTTCGAAGTGACTGTCGCCGATGATGCGGTTGAAAACGCTCTTTTTCGGAATAAAGTAGCTCTGATCCCTGATCACAAAGGGGCGAGTCTTGCGCAGTTTGATGGTGTCGTAGATTTTTGCGTCACCCTTGTCCCGCACGGATGTCACCTGCAGCGGCTGATCGTACGGCTACTCTTCCTTCTTCTTCGACGCCGTCTCCCGCGTGATCGTCCGGCCGATGACCAGGCGCTGTATCTGGTTCGTGCCTTCATAGATCTGCGTGATCTTTGCATCGCGCATATACTTTTCAATCGGATAATCTTTCATATATCCGTTGCCGCCGTAGATCTGAACGGCATCGGTCGTCACCTTCATCGCCGTGTCGGTCGCGAAGACCTTCGCCATCGCCGAGTATTTGCCGAGATTCTTGATGCCCTGATCGGCCGCCCGCGCGACGGAATAGACGAGCTGGCGCGCCGCTTCGGTCTGCGTGGCCATATCCGCCAGCATAAAGTTGATCGCCTGAAAGGAGATGATCGGCTGACCGAACTGCACCCGCTCACTGGCGTATTGCGCCGCCAGGTCAAGCGCTCCCTGGGCCAAACCGACGGCTTGCGCCGCCACGCCCGGCCGCGCCAATTCGAGGGTTTGCATCGCTTGTTTGAATCCGAGGCCTTCCTTGTCGCCGAGCAGGTTCTTCACGGGCACCCGGCAATTGTCAAATTCCAATTCGACCACGGGCACACAGCGGATGCCCATCTTATCTTCGATCTTGCCGATCTTGAATCCGGGCGTGCCCTTCTCGACGACAATGGCGCTGATACCGCGGCTGCCCCGCTCGGGATCGGTGGCGGCGAAGACGGTGTACAATTCCGCAATCCCGCCGTTCGTGTTCCATTTCTTCACGCCGTTGATGACATAATGATCACCGTCACGGATGGCCGTCGTCTTCATCGAACCGACATCCGACCCGGCCTCGATCTCAGACAATCCAAAGGCAATGAGCTTCTCGCCGGTCGCCACCGGTCTGAGCCATTTCTCTTTTTGCTCTTCAGATCCGCTGAGAATGATGGGGAAAGAACCGAGGGCGTTGACGGCGTAGGCGATACCCATGCCGCCGCAGGCGCAAGAGATCTCTTCCGCGACGATGCAGAGGTTTAACAATCCGGAGCCATGTCCGCCGTACTCTCTCGGAATCCAGACTCCGGTCAGTTTCTCTTTCCGCAGCGCCTCCATATATTCCCAGGGATATTCCTGCAACCGGTCATATTTCGCCGCGATGGGACGGACATATTTCTCCGCGAAATCCCTGGCTTTTTGCCGGTAGTCTCGATTCTCTTGTGTCAAAAGTTCATCCATGATGATCCCTCCCCATCCTCACTGATCACTGCCCAATGATCACGACACCATGACCGCGCACAATGATCACTAAAATAAAGGCTATACTCCACCTGCCGGACTTGATTCTAAAAGACAACAGAGACGATTCAAGACCTTATCCCTGACCTCAGTCAAAGATCCGCTCATTTCAATACCGCTCGCGAAAGGATGGCCGCCGCCTCCGAACTCGGCGGCGATCCCATTGATACTGAGAATCCCTTTGGATCGCAGACTGACCTTCACCTCTGCGGGTGAGGTCTCCTTGAAAACGACGGCGATCTCGACACCGGCGACCTCCAGCAGCAGGGTCACGATATCGCGCAACGCCTCTTGTGTCACACCCGCGCCTTTAAATAAATCGCAGGGGATGTCGACATAACAGAGCCGGCCGCCGCAAGCGAAGGCGGTTTGCATCAGCAAGGTCCCCAGCAATTTAATCTTCTCGGGCGGGTTTGAGGCGAATACGTGCCGGTAGACACGGTCCGCATTGGCCCCGGCGCGGATCAGATCGGCCGCGACCTCCAGGGTCCGCGGCTGATTGCGGATATACTTAAACATATTCGTATCATAGGTGAGGCTGACATAGAGACACTCGGCCATCGCGGCATCAAGGGGAATATCGAGCAGGTGAATCAGGTCGAAGACCAACTCGCCGGTCGAGGAGGCTTCAGGGATGCAATAGCACTCGGTTCCCGGCAGCGAGGCGCGCTGCGGGTGATGATCAAGAAAGATATGGGGGATGGGAGATGCGGCGATCGGTTCCTCCAACCCGCCCAGCATATCGAGATTGTGCGTGTCGAGAACAAGGATGAGATCCACTTCGGGGAGCTGTGCGCCCTCCCTCCAGACAACGATCTGCTTGTCGGCATCCAGATACTCAAACCGGACGGGAGTGGGATCGCTATTGATAAGAATGACCTTGATATGGAGCTGTTCGAGGGCGCGGCCGAGGGCCAGGATTGAGCCGATCCCGTCGCCGTCGGGTTGCGCGTGGGTTGTCAGCATCACCGATGTGACCGATTGCAGATGCCGCGCGACTTCTTGCAGTTGCCTTGATGGGTTCATCGACACGAAGTACCACCTTTTATGATCTTAAAATCAACCGAATAGATGATCTTATGATTCCAGTGGCGGAACGTCAACCTGAAGCATAGGTCAGGCGGGCGATGGGAAGGAGGCCGTCCTGATCGGCGGTCGAGAAGGCCTCCGGCGCATGGCTATCCAGATCAAGAACGGCGCGGAGACGGCCCTGGGAATCATGCACCGGCAGGACGAGTTCCGAGCGGGCGCGGGGGTCGCAGGCGATATGACCCGGGAAGGCGTGGACATCGGGGACCAAAACCGGTTGCTCTTTCCCGGCGGCGGCGCCGCAGACGCCTTGTCCCTTTGAGATCCGCAGGCAGGCGACCGGTCCCTGAAATGGGCCGAGAATCAGCTCGCCCGAGGGGAGGGAGCGGTAATAACCGACCCATGAACATTTGGGATGACGCTCCTTGATCAAGGCCGCAATGACCGCCATCCGCACTATCTCGTCCCGCTCTCCTTTGAGAATATTGTTAAGATCGTTCAAGTCCTGCTTATAATTTTCCGCGGCCATCTTGAATCCCTCAAACCGATGAATCGCTTGGCAAGATCAATCTCTCAGTAAAACAATTCGGGTGGCGCTGCGCAGGCCGGGGGCCGTGAGTTTCAACCAATAGGTTCCGGCCGCGGGAAGGGCGCCATGGCTGTTTCTGAAAGAAATGGGATGCCCCGTCAATGGCACCGGTCCCCGCGAAGTCCAAATGAGGCGGCCGGTGACATCGTACAAGGCGAGGGCTCCCTTTAACTCTTCAGGCGGCTGAAACCCTTCCATCCATTTCAAGGTGACCGATCCGTCGCGGCTTGGATTTGGATGGACCTCAAAAGATTGTTCGTTTTCCGCGAGGTCCTCCGGCGTCAATGGAAGAACGGCGACCCCCCAATCGACGGCGTTTTCATTCAGGACGATCGGCTCGGCCGCGCGTTGAAAGAGCCTGCGGATATCGTCGAGTGTCCAGATGATGCGGGACATCCCGCCCCGCGGCGCCGCGGCCTGAAGCAGCGCCGCCGCACCGGCGACGTGGGGTGAAGAAGCCGAGGTGCCGGAGAAGGCGCCCCCCGAAGTGGCGACATTGGCGCTTGAGAGGATCTCCGGCTTTTTGAGGCCGGACAGAGTTGGACCCCAGGAAGAGTAACGCTCCAACGCCCCGGTCTGCCAATCGACGGCGCCGACGGCGATCACGCCGGGCACATCGGCGGGAATGATCAAGCTGCCGGCGGGATCATTGCCTTCCGGAAAGGGCTGGCCATCCAAGCGAAAGAGCTCGATATGCAGATCGGATACCGGCTCCAACTCATCATCACCCCGGTAGATTTTCAAGGTCAGGAGATCGGTATCATGATCGGCGACCCAGGCGAGGCCCCGGATCGCATAGGGATAAAAGCCATACTCCGCATAGGAAGAGACTATAAAATCCATCCCCTCCCAGAGCTGAAGATCGAGATGGAGATCGGATGATTCGGGCCACCGGCTCCACCAGAGAAGGAGGCTGACAACCCGGCCCGTGCGGTACGACCCGAGCGCGATTGTTTCCGAATCGATGTCATCGAGTTCCAGAAATCCGTTCCGATTCTGGTCAAGATACGACCCATTCCAATGCCCTTCGCCGTAGTTTCCCGCCGAGTTGATCCAGATGACGCCCTGATCCAAAGCGGCTTGAGCGATTGAAGCGATCTCGCCGGTGCCGTCCCGCGGCCCGTCGAACCATCCCACCGAGTGATTAATGATCTGCGCCCCTTCGGCGATCGCCCAATCAACCGCTTGTCCAAGTTCGGTGAGTGTGCCGAAATTGGTCAGCAGAAGTTCGGCGCCCGGGGCGATATCATGGATGATCTCCGCCACCAGCAATCCATGGTCCTGGTGGTCCCCCGAAATATCGACGCCGCCCCCTTGGGTGTGATAAAAAGAACGGACTTTTACATTCTTTGGAAGCTCTGTTCCCAGCATATATGTATAGCCGTAGAAACCGACATCGACGACGGCGACGGAAACATCTTCGCCGTTGAAGCCCTTATTCCAGTAGGCCGGCGCTTTAAGGATCTCCACCCCTTGGCTCTGTGATTGTGGAAAGGGGGAGGGGGGACGGGCGATGATTTCCGCATCGGGGAAACCCATGAGCTGTTCAATATCATCGATCGGGCAGACAACCTGCGCCCATCGGCCCCAGGATCCTTCCCAGAGGGCGTTGGGGATCCTTTCACTCAACCAAGTTTGAGCTGATTCGGGATCCGCAAGAGGCGCCGCGAGCTGGATCCGGCAGCGAACCATGCCCTGCTTTAACAATGCGGTGTCGTCCGCCAGTCCCGGCGGGGCGTTCCGGTGGCGGGCCTTCGCCAGATGGGTTTTAGCGAGACCGGGATCGAGAATGACATCCGCCGGCAGCGGGCCCGCGAGCAAGACCATCCACAACCCCGGGATCAGACCCATCAGGAGGGCGATGATCCGGTTCGATCCTCTATGCGGCGCCCTCAATGTTGAAATCCTCCTTAAAAGGCCACACCGAGACGGAAGCGAAGACCGCCAAGATTCATATCGCCGCTTTTTCGCGTTTCATTTTCAAGGATCTCAATCCGGTCGCCGGGCAGCCAAGACCATTGAAGATCGGAGAAGAGGTTGAACGCCCGGCCCGAGGAAAGAAAACCCAAGCCTGCGGCGAGTCCGAAACACCATTGCGCCGCCGACCGATCGATCTTGAGATCGGCGACATCGACATTGAATGTCTCCCGGTTCCATTGTACAACAAGCCCGATCGTGCCGTACGGCCGGACCGGCTTGGAGGAGGGATCGAACCGGAAGGCAAGGGTCATCGGAACGGCCCGCCAGGCGGCCTCGGCGCTTTTGACAAACGGACCGGCGATGGGTTCCCCTGAACCCCAGCGATAACCTGCGTCGAATTCCGCCCCACCCCATTTTGTAACCGGAAAGAAATAGGCGAGGCCGATTTCAGGCGTTCCGCCATAGAGCTCCGTAAACTCGCCGTCATTGGGAAGGCTGTAGCCGCCCCAGACCTGGAGGGCGCCGGCCGGACCCCATCCCCATCCGGCCGTCACCACGAGGAGCAGGACCAGCTTTTGCAAGGCGGCCCGGCTATGCGCCGCATGCCTCAAGTGATAATTCCCCTGGCGGCCGCCTCTTTCCGGATCGCTGTGAAGCCGTCGTCGAGATCGTTGAGAATATCCTGAGGATCTTCCAGTCCGACGCTCAACCGGACGCCGCCGGGATCGATGCTGGCGCCCTTCTGGCATTCGACCGGAACCGCCGCGTGGGTCATCGTGCTTGGTTTTTCAACCAGGGTTCGGATCTGTCCCAGGGAGACGGCCAGCGTGATTGTATAAGCATGCGTCGCCAGGTGATCGACAAAGAGATCACTGAGACGCTGCCGGACCTCTTCATCTCCCTTGAGGATGAAGTAAATCATGACGCCGGGCGCGAACTTTCCGTTCGGCGTCAGCATCTGTTTGCGGGCCAGCGCGCCCTGCGGGAAAGACTCCAAACCGGGATAAATGACCCGCTCGACGAGGGGGTGCTCTTCGAGGTAGCGGGCGATCTGCAGGGCGGAGGACTGCTCACGGTCCATGCGGATCTCAAGCGTGGGAAGTCCATGCACAAGGATGGACCAGGCTGTCTTGGCGCTCAGCGCCCCGCCGAAATCCTTCCGGAACATGAGGAGATCGCCTTCCAGCTCCTCGGAGGGGAGGATAACCACGCCGCCCATCTCGGTGCCGAATCCGCAAAGGTTT
Organism: Candidatus Eisenbacteria bacterium; assembly: GCA_018831195.1. NCBI lineage: Bacteria > Candidatus Eiseniibacteriota > Candidatus Eiseniibacteriota bacterium. The sequence goes on from JAHJDP010000119.1 coordinate 77,731, forward strand.
TTTGTTAAACTATGCAGAACGACATCGACTCCGAAGGAGAGCGGCCGCTGGCCGTAAGGGGAAGCGAAGGTGTTGTCGACGACGATCCGGATCTTATCCTCGAGGGCCCGCGTTTTATTCTCCTCCGCCACACAATCGACGGTCGCCTGCAGATCAATCAGATCGAGCGTCGGGTTGACGGGGGTCTCAAAATAGATGCAGCGGGTGGCCGGTGTGATCGCCGCCGCCAACCTATTGGTGTCGGTCAAATCGATGAACTGTGTTCCGATCCGCCAGCGCGGCATCCAGGTGGTCAGGAAGCTGTAGGTGCATCCGTAGAGTGTCTTATGCGCGATCACTTCATGTCCGGAAGAGAGGATCGTGCCCAGCGCGCCGGAAACGGCCGCCATTCCGCTGGAAAAGGCCACCGCCAGCTGCCCGCCCTCGGCCATCGCTATCTGATCCTCGAGCATCGCCCGGGCCGGTTCATCCAAACGCTCATAAATGAGAACCGAGCGGCGTGTATGGCGGTGGGTCGCCGGATCGGCGAATCCGACAAATCCCTCAGCGCCCCGCGCCGAACTTTCCAGACGGAATGTTGAAGAACTGCTGATGGGGGGGACGACATGATGCGTGTAATCCCACTTGGCCGTTCGAAATCTTCCATGGATCAAGAAACTCGAGAGGCCGACATTGTGCTGTCCTACCTGAATTTTGGGGTGCCGATCGTATGCGGGCTCCGGGGGGAGCTTCTTCGGGTCATTCTTGGATGAGGATCCATCGACGCTCATGACAACCTCCATTGGGATCGAAATCTGATTGCTCCAGCTCTCCATACTCTATTCTGGTCCGGGGCGTCTCACAAGGTCGGCGAGCCGGGGGCGGCCCAAGTTCGGCGAGACGGGGCGCATCGGATGTCGGGTGAGGGGCTCACGGCGGGAGAATGTCACGACTTTCTGAAGAGCGTCTCAGATTCTTGAAGGATTTTCCGCACGTTCGGATCGATCTTGGGCCGGGTTGGAATCGGGATGTGTCCCTAACGGCCTTTTATTCAAGCCGTTATCGCAAAGAATCAGTTGGATGCCGAGACAACGGTTTTTGGCACGTTCGCTGCATTATCAATGACCAGTTCCGGCGTTTACCGGAATACGAGGAGGGGGGTGGGGTGGCACTGCAGCTCTCCGTGGGCCCTCATACATGGGAGGCCGCCCCGCCAAAACCCAACCTCAAGGTGAGAAGTTTGGAGGCTCAACCTCATGTTTTCTGCCAGAAACAGATTGTAGGCTGGGTCGGTACTGTCGGGAGTCGTGCTGTCCAAAAAGTGAAGATACAGCACAAAAAAGCGGAGCAGCAAAATCCATAGACGGCAGGCCGACCTGGCCCCATTTTGGGACCAGGTCTTCATCTTTAACAAACATTCCATCCATCCCGCGAATCGGCGTATCTCGAAGGCTTCTTTCTGCAAACCCCATAAGCACATCAAGCGAAGGCTTCATGACCTGTTAAAGCCGCGCCGACGATCAATCCCTGTATATCGTGTGTTCCCTCATAGGTCAGAACCGATTCGAGGTTCGTCATATGCCGGCCGGAATGGTATTCATCGGTGATGCCGCCGGCCGCAAGAATCTCCCGCGCCGTTCGGGCGATCGCGCGGGCATGATAGACATTGTTGCGCTTCGCCAGGGAGACCCGGGCCGGCGTCGCCTTGCCCTGGTCCTTGAGTCGTCCCAGTTGCAGGGCGAGAAGCTGGCCCTTGGTCAATTCCGTCACCATCTCGGTCAGCTTGGTTTGAATCAGTTGGAAAGAGGCGACGGGCCGTCGAAACTGGATCCGCTGCTGTGCAAAAGCCATCGCTTCTTCGAGGCAAGCCGCCGCGGCGCCCAGCGCCCCCCAAGCGATCCCATAACGAGCCTGATTGAGGCACATGAGCGCCTGTTTCAAGCTTGAAGTGCCGGGCAGCATATTCTCCGCGGGGACGGCGCAATCCTGGAAGACCAATTCGCTGGTGACCGAGGCGCGCAGCGACCATTTATGACGGATCTCAGGGGCCGTGAAACCCTCAAACCCTTTCTCGACCAGGAAGCCGCGGATGCCTTCATCCGTCTTTGCGAAGACAACGGCGAGATCGGCGATCGAACCATTGGTGATCCACATCTTCGCCCCATTGAGGATCCAATGGTCGCCCACCCGGCGGGCCGTGGTTTCCATGGCGCCGGGATCGGATCCATGATCGGCCTCGGTGAGGCCGTAGCAGCCGATCGCTTCACCGCGCGCCAGTCGGGGGAGCCATCTTTGCTTCTGTTCTTCAGAACCGAAGGTCGCGATCGGGTACATGACGAGGCTGCCTTGTACGGAAGAGAAGGAGCGGAGCCCGCTGTCACCCCTTTCCAATTCCCGCTGGATGATGCCGTAGACGACATGGCTCATGCCGGGGCAGTCGTATCCCTCGATATTGGAGCCGAGGAGGCCGAGCTCGCCCATCTGGGGGATGAGCTCGACGGGGAATCGACCGGCCCGGTAATCCTCCCGGATTCTGGGCATGAACTTTTCCGTCACAAATTGACGAACCGTGTCCCGAACGGCGCGTTCCTCTTCGTTGAAAAGGGCGTCGACTTCGTAGAAATCCGAGAGCTGATGACTTTTCATATCGTCCTCATTAATGGGGGTTGGTTTGGGATTTTTTAGACTTCAACTGAAGCATCATGACGGGTCAAAGCGAATCTGACAACGGTGACCCGGGACTCAGGCGTTGGATAGGTTTTTAAGGAACTCTAAGAGGTTGACAGCCAACGCCTCCGCCGGTATTCTGCGTTCAGTATGTGAGGCTCTCGGAGCCCGCGCGGGTCTGTAAGGGCTTGTATTCCAGCGTGTTCCGTCGAAATGTCCATCACAATCAAACTTTGGAGAGGGGGTCGGGACACCTATGCCCGGTGTTCGGGTCAAAGAAGGCGAATCTTTCGAGAGTGCACTTCGTCGATTTAAGAAGAAGTGTGAAAAGGCCGGTATCTTATCAGATATCCGGAAGCACCAGCACTTCGAAAAGCCCAGTGAGCGGAAGAAGAGAAAAGCCAATGCCGCTCGTCGCAAAGTGGCGACCATGAGGGCCAAAGAGAGGCGAATGTAGCCCACTTAGGACGATTGCTGTCCAAAGTCCACATAAATCCTCCCGGTCAGCTTTTCCGGGGAGGTTCGTGAATAGCCATACGCTTCAAGCACTGGATTTCCAACGTCTATTGGAAATTCTGTCGGAGGGGGTTCATTCCTCTGCCGGACGCCGGGTTATCCTCAATCTGGCGCCTTTGGGGGATCATTTTGCCATTTTGGAGAGACAAACCACTCTCTCCGAGATGATGGGGTTGCTTCTCCAAACCCCGCAATGGCCGGGTCTCAATCTCGGCGATCCCGATCCCCTCTTGGAACAGCTCTCTGTGGCCGGATCGATTCTCGAGGCGGATGACCTTATACAAATCGCCCGGATCGGCGAGTTATCGCTGACCTGCCGGAAGCTTCTGTTACGGCAACCCGTCCGTGAAAAGTATCCGACCCTCAGTGAACAGATCGAGTTTTGCTGGGATGATGCGGAGCTGGTCAAAAGGACCCAAGATACATTTGATGAATCAAAAATGGTCAGGGACAGCGCCTCGCCGCAGCTAAAAAAAATCCGGCGCCATCTTCATTCGCTGCAGCAGGAGACCTCGATGGGAGCGGAGAAGGCGATGGGCCGTCTGGGGCCGGTACCCGATGGGGCGGAGGTTTATGTCACCCTGCGATCGGGCCGGTATGTTGTCGCCGTCCCCGCTTCGCAGTCGAAACGTTTTCCCGGTATCCTGCATGACCGGTCGGCCTCGGGGAAGACGCAGTTCATCGAGCCGATGGATCTGGTGGCCGCGAATAATGGGCTGACCGATTTGGAAAACGAAGAAAAGGCTGAGATCCGCAAGATCCTCGCGCATCTTACGGACGCCTATAGAGGGAAGCTGGAGAATCTGCGGATGACCTGCCGCGTTCTCGCCCGCTTCGATGCATGGGGCGCGATCGCCCGCTGGGCCTTCCGTCTAGAAGCGACGATGCCGGAGATCACCGAAGCGACCGATACCTTCCGCCTCGTCGGGGCCCGCCATCCTCTCCTCTGCAAGGCGCTCGGTTCGACCGAAGCGGTGATCCCTCTCGACCTCGAGCTGGATTCAAAAATGCGCTGTCTTGTTGTCAGCGGTCCCAATATGGGGGGAAAATCAGTTCTTCTCAAGACGGCCGGTGTCGTCTCGATTCTGGCCCTCTGCGGCTGTCCCATCCCGGTTAAGTCGGGATCCATCGTTCCCCTTTGGGATGACATTTTCGTCGATATCGGCGATGAGCAATCGATGGAAGCCGATCTTTCGACCTTCGCAGGGCACTTGAAAAATCTGAGGGAAATCGATGAAAAATCGACAGATAGCTCATTGGTGCTTGTGGATGAGCTGGGATCCGGCACCGATCCGCAGGAAGGCGCCTCCCTGGGGATCACCCTCCTGGAGGATCTGACCCGGCGCGGCAGCTTTTCGATCGTGACGACGCATATGAGCGCCTTTAAGGAGTTTGCCGCGCGCACGGAGGGGGCGGCCAATGGTTCGATGGATTTCGATCCGGTGACCCTGCGGCCACGATACCGCTACCTGCCGAATATACCGGGCCGCAGCCACGCCTTCGAGGTGGCGGCCCTTCAGGGGTGGCCGGAGTTTCGCTTGAAGGCGGCGCGCAAGCGCATGGAAGAGGCGGCCCGCGGCGCGGATGATTTGCTCCGCGATGTCGAGGAGCTGCGGGAGCAACTCCGGCATAAAAAGGAAGAGCTCGAGCAGATGACCGAAGAGCAGACGCGGTCGAAAACGCAATACCAGGAACTGACGGGCCGTCTGAGAGAGCGAATTGAGAAGATTCGCGTTGAGAAATCCCTCGAGGAAGATAAAAGGCTTCAGGAGATCCGGGAGCTGAATAAAAGATTGCAGGAATCGCTAAGAGGGGATGGGGGGAATGCTCCGGTGTCGCGCGAAATAAAAAAACGCCTGGTGAAGGAAACAAATGAGGTTCTGAATCGTCCTCCGATGAAGGTGCGTCAAAGGAGGAGCCAACCCGCCGTCACATGGAACCTGATTGCGAGTGGGCGGGAATTCTGGTGCGAGGATTTGAAATCCCGCGTGAAAATTGATACCAAGTCCAAGCGAAAAGATTGTTTGTGGGTGTGGGTCGGCCCGATGCGGGTCGAGGTCTCGATCAGCGCCTTGTCCGAGATCGAGAAACCGGAGGGGGGTGAGGGAGCGACCTATCAGGGAGGATCTGTTAATCCAAAAATCAACAAGTTCTTAGCCGAATCGCTTAATGTTGAGCCCGAGGTCGATCTGCGCGGCATGGCTCGGGAAGAGGGGATCGAGAAACTTGATCGGTATCTTGACAAGGCCCGCCTGGCGGGGTTGCAAAGGGTCCGGATTATTCATGGTTTTGGACGCGGCATCATGATGAAAGAGGTCGGAAAATATCTCAAGTCGCTTTCATTTATTGAGAAGACGCGGTTCGGCGAACCGGGCGAGGGAGGAGATGGTGTGACGATCGCATTCCTCGGTGAATCCGGTGGTGCATCCGGCGGTGCATCCGGCGGCGCACCGGGTGGCGGCTCCGGTCGCGGTTCCGCCGGCAGCTCCGGAAAAGACCGGCGGGGAGTGTGAGATGTCCGATCCGGTAGTGGAAAGGGTTCGAGCGGCGACCGACATCGTCAGTGTTGTAGGCGCCGTTGTCGAACTCAAAAAGGCGGGAGCCAGCTACAAAGGCCTCTGCCCTTTCCACCAGGAAAAGACCCCCTCCTTCACCGTAAATCCCGAGCGGCAGGTCTATCACTGCTTCGGGTGTGATACCGGCGGCGATGTTTTCAGCTTTTTAATGGCGACGGAGGGTATGACCTTTGGTGAGGCTCTTCGCCATCTCGCCGATCGCGCCGGGATTGAAATCCCTAAAAAGGGGATTTCTTCGGCGGCGGACAATCTACAAGAGATTATCGAGCTCGCACAAAAAACGTTTCAAACAACATTGGCCGGAAAATCGGGCGAGGCCGCGAGAAAATACCTTAAGTCGCGCTCGTTATCTGATGAAATAATAAAAGATTACGGCGTCGGTCTCGCGCCGGGTGGGTGGTCCCATTTGACCGATGCGCTCCGGCGCCGTTTTAAGGATGAGGAGCTGATTGAAGCCGGTGTCTCTGTTCGATCGGCGCAGGGAGATCGTATATATGATCGTTTTCGCAATCGGATCACCTTCCCGATTGCGCGCCCTCGCGGGAAGATCGCCGGATTCGGCGCCCGGGCCCTGGGTGACGACGAGCCGAAATATCTCAATAGCCCCGAGGGGCCGCTCTACAAAAAAAGTGAGATTCTTTTCGGTCTTCCGCAAGCTCGGGAGACCCTTCGCCGCGAGGGGATCGGAATCCTTGTGGAAGGTTACTTTGATGTCCTCTCTCTGGCGCAGGCCGGAATGCGAGCGGCACTCGCCCCCTGCGGGACCGCTTTCACAAAAGAGCAGGGTTGGCTGCTGCAGCGCAATGCGCCCAAGTGGATCCTTTTCTTTGATAGCGATCCAGCCGGGCAGAAGGCGACCTGGCGGGCGCTCGAGGTACTCCTGGCGTTCGAATTGCAAATAACGATCGCCATGGCGCCAGCCGGGAGTGATCCCGCCGATGTGGTCACCCAAGCGGGATACGAGGCCGCGGCAGAGATATTAAAGCAAGCGCAGGACCCGATTTCCTGGTTGGCCGGTCTGGCCCCGGGGGAGAAGCGCCGGCCCTGGCTTTTGGACCGGATCGCCACCCTCATCGCGCGGGCGCAGAATCCATTGACGCGCCAGCTCTGGGTTGAAGAGGCCTCCTCCAAAATCCGCATCCGGGAGGATGCCCTTTGGGAGGCGGTTCAGAATCGGCTGAAAAGGGGACCGGACCGGGCGGATGACGCTGGGGAGGCGGCCGCGCGAAAGAAAATCCGTCTCTCCCCTTTGGAACGGGATCTCATTCTGCTGGTGGCGGAGCAACCCCATGCGCGCGGTGATGTGGTGCGGGCGGTCAAAGGGTCGCCGGGGATTCAGTCTCCCGTGCGGGATTTCCTTGAATGGGTGGCGGGATCTAAAACAGCGCCACAGGTGTCAGAGATTGTTCGCCGGCTTGAAGAGATTCCCGGGATGGGTGGGATGACATCCTTCCTTCTCGATCCGCCGCCGGCCAGTCAGTCGGAAGGATTCCGGGATGATGTTCTTTATCGTTTGGGGCATAATGCGTTAAAGGATGGACTTATGAAGATCACTGAGAAGCTGAAGCGCCTTGAGGCACAAGCCCCGGGGGACGAAGAAACCGTTCAAGCCCTACTATTGGAGAAACAGCGCCTCCTAATGGAACTGGAAGCATTCTCCAGACATTAGACAATAGGCAGTAGAATGAAGTAGGACTTGCAATTCTGAAGTGAGAGGCGTAGCATCGGGAATTTGGCTGCTGGAAGATTTGCCGTTGTCGCGCCTGAAAGGAGTCGCCATTGATGAAGGCAACGAAGGATCCCGAAAGTGTCCTTCAGGAGCTTAAGACTTTGGCCGTGCGTCAGGGCTATATCACAGAGCCCCAAGTTCTTGAGCAAATCGGGTCGGGTCTCGAGATTGATCAACAAATAGACCTCATGGATCAGACCTATGCGATGCTCAGGGAACTGAATATCGGTGTCTATTCCTCAGAGGGTGAAGCTCAAGAACATTCCCGCCGAAACCGTCTTCTCCAACAGGACCGCGAGCCGAGACCCGAAGAGTCGCAGCCCGCTGTCCGTTATGACGATCCCGTCAGGATGTATCTCCGGGAGATGGGGCGTGTCCCCCTCCTCGATCGCGAGGGTGAAGTCCGGATCGCCAAGAGGATCGAATCGTCGGAGCATGAGATCTCAGGTGCGATGTTCATCTGCGCCCTTCCCGTTCGAGACCTCTCGAGCTATATGGATAAGCTCAAAGAGGGGCGTGTTCGTCTGGAGGATGTGATCCAGATCGATATGGGGAACTGGAACGCGGATTACGGCAGCAAGAAAGAGATCCGGCGGGCCCTCCAATCGACGACCAAGATTCAAGCCCATTTCAAGGAGCTGTGTGCCACGCGGGCGGACCTGGGCAAGCGAATCAGCCAAAAGAAACGGACTCAAATCGAAGCACAGGTCGAAAAAGATGAAAAGAAGCTTGTGGATGAAATCCATAAGCTTGGGATTTCAAGCAAGCTCAAAGACCGCCTGGTCGATCGCCTCAAGGTCGAGCAGCTGCGCCTGCGCGAGTTGGAACTCTCCATCAGCACGATTCAGGACGAGATTCAGAGGACCACCGACAAACTGGCGCGGCTCGGCGATACCAAACCGAGTAAGACCAAGACGAAGACGACCCTTGATTCAGAGGTCGAGCTTCTCAATGAGATTCAGGCCGATCGCCAGCGGGAATACCGCAATCTTCGCCGCCGCCTGCGACGGGTCGAGCAGGAAATCATGATGTCGGCGCCGCAGCTCCGGGATGTGATCCATAGGATCGAGCGGTCTGAAGCGGAGAGGGACCAGGCCAAGCGAGAAATGATCGAGGCGAATGTGCGCCTCGTCATTTCAATCGCCAAGCGTTATACAAACCGGGGTTTGGAATTCCTCGATCTCATTCAAGAGGGAAACAGCGGTCTCATGCGGGCGGTCGACAAGTTCGACTATCGCAAAGGCTACAAGTTCAGCACCTACGCCACCTGGTGGATCCGTCAGGCCATCACACGGGCGATCGCCGATCAAGCCCGAACGATTCGTGTGCCGGTCCATATGATTGAAGCGATCAATAAGGTCGTTCGGACATCGAGGAAACTAGTGCAGGAGCTGGGACGCGAGCCGACGGCGGAAGAGATCGCCGGTAAGCTTGATATTCCCCCTGACAAAGTCAAGAGTGTCTTGAAGGCGGCGCAAGAGCCGATCAGTCTGGATCGCCCCATTGGGGAAGACGACGACAGTAATCTTGGCGATTTCATCGAGGACACCAGCGCCATCTCGCCCGCGCATCAGGCAACTTATGCGATGCTGCGGGATGAAGTGAATGAAGTATTGGAAACGCTGACCAAGAGAGAGGCGCGGGTGATCCGGCTTCGCTTTGGATTGACCGAGGATGGATGTCCCCGAACCTTGGAAGAGGTAGGCGCCTTCTTCAACGTCACGCGGGAGCGTATTCGACAGATTGAAGCGAAGGCTCTTCGCAAGCTGCGCCATCCGACGAGGCGCCGGCGCCTTCAGTCATTTTTGGAGATGGTCTGATATGAAACCCATCGGGTTGTTGACCGGTGGGTTGGCACCGATTGGCTTGAGGAGCGGTTCCAAGGGAAGGATCAAAGGGCCCATAGCTCAGCGGTCAGAGCAACCGGCTCATAACCGGTTGGTCCTTGGTTCAAATCCAAGTGGGCCCACATGTTTTACATTTAATAACGGGCGAAATGAAGAAAGGGCGGGTAGCTCAGTTGGCAGAGCATCGGCATCACAAGCCGGGGGTCGCAGGTTCAAGTCCTGTTCCGCCCACCGAACGGATAAACCATAAGACAATCAGTGGGAAGGCCCGGATAAACCGGGCCTTTTCGTTTTAACCCTCATGTCCACTTGAGTGGGGGAAGGATGAGGTGCAATGGAATCTCAGATCCAAGTTCTTCAAAGCTTGATGAAGCTGGACAGAGACTACTTTCAGTATAAAAGCCGCATAGAGGAAATCCCTCCGGAACTGAAGGCGATCGAACAATACGAATCGGCGCTCCGGCAAGCCCTTCTTGGTGAGGAGGCTCAGTTATCAGAGCGGCAGAGAGAACGCCGGCAGATTGAAATCCAAATTCAGGACCAGATAACGATCAAGAAGAAATACGAAAACCAGATCTACGAAATAAAAGAGAACCGGGAACTCCAGAGTCTTCAACGCGAAATCGATTTTCTGAAACGGGGTCTCACTGAGTTGGAAGAAAAGGTCCTGACGAACCTGGAAGAAGAAGAGGAGCTGCAAAAGAGACTCGGAATCTTACGGGAAGAGACCACCAGGAAACTGGAAGAATTAGCGTTCAAGCAGAAGCGTCTCGCTGAGAAGAGCATTGAACTGGCCGCCTCGATGGAGGATATGGAAGAAGGGCGCAAGATGTTGATCGATTTGCTGAAGCCCCCGACCCGTTCCAAATACAGGCGGATTGTCAATGCCAAGGGACATGAGGCGATCGTATCGGTCAATGACGGCAGCTGCGGCGGATGCTTTTACAAGCTTCCCCCTCAGAAGCTGGCGGAAGTGAAGATCGGCCAACAGATGGCTCTATGTGAGGGATGCGGGAGAATCTTGGTCTGGGAAAACAATCATTAAAGAGACGTTTTAAGAATGGAGCCGGTGAATGGTCGCGGGGTCCTAAAGGGTCCTGAGGAAAGTCCGAGCTCCAAAGGGCAGGGTGCTGGGTAACCCCCAGTGGGAGCGATCCCAAGGAAAGTGCCACAGAAAATATACCGCCTCGCCGGGGTTCGCCCCGGCGTGGTAAGGGTGAAAAGGTGAGGTAAGAGCTCACCAGTACTGGTGGTGACACCGGTAGCTTGGTAAACCCCACTCGGAGCAAGACCAAATAGGGGAGGAGAGGCGGCCCGTCTCGTAACGACTCCCGGGTAGGTTGCTTGAGGCGGACGGCAACGTTCGTCCTAGATAAATGACCATTCAAGGGCTCGCGCCCTGGACAAAACTCGGCTTATAGCCGGCTCCATTCATCGACTTAGCAGCGCCCCGGCCCCGGCGGGGGAGGGTCGCCGGAGAGACGGATCTGATACCGGAACGCTGGAGACAGTTATCCCGCACCATGGCCTTCCTCGTGGGGGGGATCTATCTCGTCCTGGGCGTTGGACAGGTTCTCTCTCCATCGGCCGAACAGATCCCACTTACCGGCGATTCCCAAAGCTACCTCCGGACCGCTTCCGGCATCTCGCATTGTATAACCCACCCCGGCTGGACCATCGACCATCTCTTCAGCGGCGGTTTCAGTCCCGAGGAGAAACAGAACCTCGGTTTTGACGGATGGATCCTGCATCATGCCCCGCTCTATCTCATTCCCTTGGGGATCTCCCAGGCCATGGGGACGGGAGAGACCGGCGCCCGCATCGTCACCATTCTTTTTCTCGCCCTCCTCGGCGGGTTTGTCTTCGATTTGGGGCGGAGACTTTTCTCCCCACTCGTCGGCCTTTGCGCGGCGCTCATCACTCTTCTCGATCCGGCCACGCTGCTCTACGGAACGGCCGTCCTCACCGAAATCCCCCTCGCCTTCCTCGTCGTCCTCATTGGATGGATCTTTGTCCGCTGGGTTGAACAAAAAAATCCGCGCTGGTCTCTGATTCTGGGTCTGGGCTTCGGACTGCTTTATCTCGGCAAGATTACGTTTCGACCTCTTCTTCCCATCCTGGTTCTAATGGCCGCCGCCTATCTCTGGAAACGGCAGGACAGGGTGCGGCTGCTGGTTTTTCTTGGATTGGGTCTCGCGATCATCCTGATCCCATGGTGGCTTGGCCTGCTATCGCTCGATCTGCCGCTCAATCCGGTCGCCGAGAGCGGCGAGGATATGCTGTGGCTCTTCCGTGGGAATAATGTACACCTGCAGGGCTGGGAGACGGTGGGAGCCGGCGATGCCTCCACGCCGGAGCTTCAGCAGGCGGTGGCGGAGATCGCCGGTCAGAGCGATGTGCTCATACGAAAGGCGTATCAGCGGGCCCTCTTTCTTGGTATTCAACATCAGCCACTTCAATGGGCGGCGCTGGTGGGGCGCAAACTTGTCCTCTTCTGGACCCATCCGGCGGTTAAAAATTATACGTCGCATCCCTTCTGGACGATGCCGCCTTGGCTGATCCTTTTCCCGCTTCTGATCCTCGTCGCCTGTTTCGGCTGGCTCCTTTCCTTTGATGGACCAAGGCGGTGGATCCCGGCTGTTCCCATCCTTTATCTCTCCGCCGCGCATGCCTTGTCACATCTTGTCTCCCGATACAATGTGCCGACGCTTCCCATTGTCTATCTTTATGCCGCCGCGGCGCCCTGGATCCTGCTGCGGGCGCCATGGATCGGCACCTGGCGGAAGGCGGATTGGAGACCCTCGGCCGGATGGTTTCTCATCGGCGGGACCCTCGCCGCCTTGGCCCTTGGATTTTTCACGGCCCATCCTCTATGGCGTCCCTCGGCGGCCGATGTTCGGTCTCTCTCCTGGCTCGCATCACTCTTCAAGGCCCTGGGATTGGCCCTGGCCGGCTGGGCCGGGGCTTGGATTCTGAAGAGATCCACTCATGTCGGTCACCGGACCCCTTGGGGATTGATCTCAGGTGGAATCCTGGGGGGGATCCTGATTCTGTCGTGGAGGGGGAGCGATCCCGATTGGGATCTATTTTCCGTGCGCTTGGAGAAATCCGGCGATCGTGTGGTTCAAAGGATAGCCATTCCGCATACGCTGCCTCTTTCCCGGATCGAGAGCGGACATCTGGAGATCGATATGCTGCGATCGATCTCCTCGGAATTCACGCTGGAAGTCTGGGTCAATGGGCGGTTGGCGCATACTTATAATGGTGGCCTGGGCGCGGAGCCCTATGATTTCACCCTGAGTCCGCTGGTGCATGGTTATCAGGAGCGCTATCTCCGCATTATCGAAACATTGACCGATCATATGGAAGGGGATTTGGAGCCCCGGTATAAGGACCGCAATCCCGGTCTGGATGCCTATCGCCGCTGGGTCAGGGTCCCCCTGGAACCCGGTGATTATATGGGGCGGGATACGCTGAGTGTCAGCCTTGTCCTACAACGGGCGGGCCCCGGCGCCTATATCGAGATTTTTGGGGATCAGGTGATGGAATCGAGCCCGGGCCGTGTTCTGAGGGGGCCGGCCTTTTTCACCAACGCCTACCTCTTGTCGAATTATCGCTTCCGCGTTCTGGCCGGCGACCGGCGGGAGGCCGATGTCCGGCTGACGACGGATATCCCGCTCGACAGCTCCTGGTCCGAGTCCTCATTCTGGAAGGGGGATAGACCGAGCCGCGACCTCTCCCGGGATTTCGGAGTTCAGCGGGGGGAATACCGAATACGCCTCCGCTTAAGAATGCCGGGGAGATATGTTTGGAGGGAAGAGAAGGGGCAACCGCGGCTGAAATGGATCGCTAATCCCACAGCGGAGGACCGCAATCCGACCGGTGAGGAGGTGCGTCAGAAGATGATATACATCCAGGGTTATTTTGATGGGTTTGCGACGCTTTAACATTTTATTGATAGTCTTCCTGTTCTGCGCGCTGACGGCGGGCTCCGCGGCGCAATTTATAACTTTTGGGAAAAACAAGGTTCAGTATTCCCGGTTCGACTGGCAGATTTTGGAATCGAGCCACTTCCGTCTTTACTATTATCCCGAGGAAGCCCGCCTGGCGGAGAAAACGCTGGTTTGGGCTGAGGAGAGTTATGAGTCGCTGAGGAGATTTTTCGCCCGGGATGTAGGGCAGCCGGTGCCATTGATCATCTACAGCAGCCATCAGGATTTCGAGCAAACAAATGTGACCCCTTCCTTTCTGCCGGAAGGCGTGGCCGGGCTGACCGAGTTCACCCGGGGGCGGATTCTTCTGCCCTTTAACGGATCGATCAACGATTTTCGCGAGACCCTCCAGCATGAGCTGGTCCATGCCTTTCAGCTGTCGATTTACCGGGAAGCCTCGCGCTATACATCAAATCAATACGCCGTCAGTCCGCCGCTCTGGTTTACCGAGGGCATCGCCGTTCACTGGTCCGAATTCCGGGACGCCCGCGCCGACATGATCCTTCGCGATCTTTGTATCAACGGCCGGCTGCCCGGCATCGAGGATTTCTGGAGGTATCAGGGCTCGTTCATTATGTACAAGCTGGGCCAATCGATTCTTGATTATCTCGGCGAAACGTATGGAGAAGACCGGATAAGGGAGTTCTATTTGCGCCTGGGCGAGGTCCGGACTTTTAATGAGCTCTTTCCGCTCATCTACGGAATCTCGGTCGGGGAGATGTCGGATCGCTGGGAGTATTGGGTGCGGCAGCGATATTACCCCGATGTGGAGCTTGAAATACCGATTCTCTTTGATTCCAAGCTTCTGACGACGTCCGGCCAGGATTTCAAACCGACTCCGGTGCCGGGCCATATCAAGGGCTTTGAGCACCACTTCATTTTTATATCCGCCCGGACAGGGTATTCAAATATCTATGCGGCGGATGTCGACGCCGAAGAGAAGGATCTCGTAAAGATTTTGACCGGGCAGCGCCAGCCCGAATTCGAGAGCTTTCACGCCTTCTCGAGCCGGATGGATGTTTCCGCGGACGGAGAACTGATTTTTGTTTCAAAGCATGATGAGAAGGATGCGCTTTTCACATTAGATCTCGCGACCCACAAAATCAAAGATCGTTACGGGTTTGAGAATCTCATCGCGCTCTCGTCGCCTTCTTTGTCTCCCGATGGCCAACGGATCGTTTTTTCAGGCCTGTCCCGCGCGGGGCAGAATGATCTTTATCTATTTGATCGCCGGGCCGGTATTCTCCATCAATTGACGGATGACTTATACGATGACATCTCTCCCGACTATCACCCCGGGAGCGATCAAATCGTCTTTGTTTCAGATCGCGGACCGGACGGCAAGACCGGCGCGCGCAATCTCTTTCTGATGGATCTGAACTCGCGGGAGATCCGTTTTCTGACCTGCGGCCCCTGGGAGGATCTCTCACCGTCGTGGTCTCCCGATGGCCAGCAGGTTCTCTTCGCCTCAAGCCGCGCTGATGGTTTTGATCTTTTTACCGTTGATCTCACCGGCCGGGGACGCCGGCGGACACAAGCGTTGGAGGCGTTGTTGGATCCCCGCTGGCTGCCGGGAGGCGAGGAGGCCCTCTGCAGCGTCTATACAGAAAACAAATTCCGTTGCGCGCGGATCAAGCTAAAAGACGATCTCGAAGAGATCGAACTCGAGATCCCGCCCGATTGGGATACCTGGCCGGCGGAGACTGAAATGGCTCAGGTTCAATCGCGGCCTTCTAAATACGATTCGCGAATGAGCCTTGATGTGGCGCAGGGAGCCGTTGTCGCCGATCCGGCCTTGCGATACGGGGAGGGGATTCAAGCGGTTCTATCCGACCTGATGGGGAACCGGCTGCTCTACCTTCAATTGGGGAACTCCACCATCTCGACGGAGGATTTCCTGAGGAATTTCTCAGCCGGCGCTTCCCTTATGGATGTCGGCAGACGGCTGAACCGCGGAGTGAGCGCCTATTACATTTCAGGGGACTTCTACGATGCAGAGGGGCTGCCTTATTTCGAGCGGCGCAGCGGCGCCAGCTTCCTGTTCTCATATCCCTTTGACAAATTTCATCGCGTGGAGACATCCGTCGGCCTGGCCTACTCTGAAAAGGATTGGCCCCGCCGCGACTTGGCGCGCCGGGGACCGATCGCGAATCACTACCTCTCGTTTATTCGCGACAATAGCTTATGGCTCCCCACCGGACCGATTGATGGGGAACGGATGAATCTCACCGTCGGGATAACCATGAATCTGAGGCGCCAAAATACGGAGAATGCCCTCGCCATGTTGGATCTGCGCCGCTACTGGCGGATCCGTTTCCTCTCCGCCTATGCGGTCCGGTTTCAGGCCCGGATCTCCGAAGGTCCCGACCCCCAGCTCTTTGTTCTGGGGGGGACAAACTCGCTGCGTGGCTATCCGTATCGCCACTTCAGCGGAACCCGTTCGCTTCTTCTCAATCAGGAAATCCGCTTCCCGCTGGCCCGGGGCTTTGCTATCGGGTTGCCGATGGGCGTGATCGAATTGCCCGGTGTTCAAGGGGCTCTCTTTTTCGATGTGGGCAAGGCCTGGGAGGAGGATCAGAAACAGGATCTCGCAGGAAGTTACGGTATAAGCTTCCGGATGGGGTTGGCGGGTTTCATCGTTTTTCGTTTTGACGTGGCGGGGCGGACTGATTTCAAATCGGGGTCGAGCGGTACTCACACGGATTTCTTTGTAGGATGGAATTACTAGGTCCTATGCCGGTTCACAATCAAACAAGAGAGACATTCCCAAGACCTGAGAAAAACAGGGGGTCTCAAAACCGCACGGCTTTTCCGCTCGCTGTCTCGACGGCTTTATCAATCCTGTTGTTTTTTTGCGCTTGCAGCGGTGGACCGCCACTCGCGACCACGCCTCCGGAGATGGAACTTCAACCGGTCCGCAGCTGGAGAGTCGATCCCTCGCAGACCTTGGTGCTGCCACCCTTTCAGCGGATTTGGGAAGGAGGGATTGGGGGACGCATCGAGGGGGGCATGACGCATGCCGGCCGGCTGGTTATCGTGACCAGTCTCAACAGGCGGTGCGCGGCCTTTGACTTCCTCACGGGCCGGCGCGTGTGGCGCGTTAAACTTCCCGACCGGCCGGTCGGCCCCCCCGAGGTCGCCGGAGGTTGTGTTTGGATTATTGTCGGTCCCCAAAAATCGAGGCTGCTGGCCTTTGATCTCCTGACGGGCCACCGGATTCTGGAGCAGAGTATTCCTCCCAGCCTGGGCCCGGCCGTCGTCCAGGACAGCGTGGTGATCACGACAGCCTTATCCGGAGAGATCTTGGGATTTCGAAGAAGCTCCAATCGCCGGGGGGAATCCGACGGAGAACTTCACCTGCTGTGGAAGAAGACCCTTGAAGGCGGCTTCCGGAACGGACCCCTGGCTTGGAATGATTCCCTCCTCATTGCCGGCGCCCTGGATGGATCTATTGCGGGCCTACGGATTAAAGATGGCGAAATCCTCTGGAAGCTCCCGGTCGGCGGAGCTGTCTATGGTTTGACTCCCTATCGGGATGACCTGGTGGCCACCTTATACAATGGGGAGATCGTTGGATTCAGTCCCGAGGACGGGGAGCTTCTTTGGAAGCGTTCGGTTCAGGGTCCTCTGCTGACGCCGGCCGCCACCTCTGAAAATATTATTGTGACGGCCGCCACCGGCGGTGAGATCACGGCGATCGATCCGTATCGGGGAATACTCTGGGAAACGACGATGAAGCAGGTTGTCGTGACACGCCCGGTGATGACCTCTGAAGCTGTTCTGATAGCGACACGCCGCGGCGCGCTCGTCGGTCTCAACCGCTGGAAGGGCACCCGGGATTGGTCTTTAACATTTAAAAATCCTTTGCTGGTTCCTCCCTGTGTCACCCCGCAGCGACTGCTTATCGCCGATGGGCGGGGAGGGCTGCGGGCCTTTCATCATGGGGGTTCGACGGGAACGGTCATCAGTGAATCGCGCCAGAATGATATCGAGATGTCCCAGCTCGGTGTTCCGGCCGATTCGGCTTGGCTATCGGTTCAATCGATTCCACAGGGCCGCGGGATTCTCATCGATGGGGCGTTCGCCGGATGGACGCCGCTTGATTCGGTGCATGTCGCCTCCGGCTTTCACAGGATCGCGCTTCGCGACTCGGCGGGGCGATCCGCCGGTTTGCCTCTTCGCGCAAGGGACATGCAGCTGAGCGCCGACAGCCACGAGAGGGTCACATTTTATCCCGAGCTCACGATCCGGTTGGAAACATCCCCGACAGGTGTCTTTGTTTCTGAACAGGGCAATCCCATCGGTTCAACGCCGCTGGCCGTCCGTCAGAGAGAGGGAATGCCTCTGCGTTTAAGCTACCCTGGTTTCCAGGACACCCTGCTGACCATCGGGCCGCAAACATCATCGCCCCTCAGAATTCGCATGAAAGCATCCGATGATGCGGGACCGGGCTCCGGATGGAATGCTCTCCGCCGGAATCAGGCCGAGAGGCCATGGTATACAAAATCATGGGTGCGCTGGGGCGCGCCGGTGCTGGCGGTGGCCGCCGGCGCCGCGGCGGTTTATTTGCGGCGGCAGGGGAATGACGCCTACAACGATTATCGCGGGACCGGCGATACCGATGCGATGCGCCGCTATTTTGACAGGGCGGAACGTTTTGACCGGGGATCTATTGTTTCATGGGTTACGGCGGAGCTCTTCTTTGGTCTGAGTTTTTACAGCTGGATCCGGCATGATGAAGAATTGGAGAAGGCCGCCGATCTTCCCGGTACGCTGTCGCATCCGCCGGATTTCCGTCGACGGAAAGGCGGAATGCCATGAGCCGGCGCCGTGGAATCCTTCTTCTGCTGGTCTTCTGTTCGGCCGGCCTCCTGCTGCTGGGGTTCGGGTGTGAAAGCCGCGATCATGACAATCCGCTGGATCCTGAGAACACGGAAACACAGGGCGTGCCCGACATTTTAACAATTATTGCCGGCGATCATTCGGTCCGTTTGCTCTGGGATGATCTCGGTTATAGTGATCTCGAGTCGCAAATGATCCGGCGCCGCGAGAATGGCGGACCGGAGCACTCCATTGCCGAGGGATTGGCTCCATCCGTCTTGAGTTATGATGACACCTCTCTGGTCAATGGGTGTACATATACATATCGCCTCGAGTGGGATTTTACGGATTCCGATGCGCCGGTGATTTTGTCGCCCCAGAGCGCGCGTCCCGGTCCCGGTATTGTTTGGTCCATCGATGGGAACGGCGGAGGCCTCCTCCGTATAACCCCTGACGGCCAGCACGCCACCCAAAGGATCGGCGCGGGAAGATATATTTTGGATTTGGCCGTCGATCCGGAGACAGGCAGGGTGTGGGCGGCCGACTTTGATCGGGAACAAGTCCTCTCTTATGAGCCTCAGACGGATGAGGTGAGGACGTGGAATCAGGAGGGCGTTAATACGCTTTCGTATGATCCTGTTTCACGCATCTTGTGGGCCGGCGCCTATTACGCGGAAACCGTTTCCGCGCTGACACGCGAAGGTGAAGAATCCGTCCTCCTTTCCGAATTGGGCCATATCGAGGATGTCGATGCCCGCCCGGGAATCGGCGTTTACTATGCCGCCAAGGAAGGAACGGTCGGGCGGATATCACTCACCGGTGAGTGGGACGAGATTGTTGTCACCGGTTGGCCGGTTGCCGTCCAGTGGGATTCCCTTTCTTCCGGTCTTTGGATTCTTGACCGGGGGACGCGACAGGTGCTCTTCGCGCCCGATGATGGCTCGGCCCCCGATACGATTCTCGCCGGTCTCGGCGATCCCATCGATCTTGGACTCGATGGCGAAGGCCGGTGCTGGGTCGCGGACCGCGCCGGGCGGACGCTTCGATGTATCAGAGAGGGCGGAACCGACCTTGTGTTAGACCTAGACATAATACCCAGCGGCGTCACCGTTGATACGGCCACGGGCGAGGTATGGATCGCCTCGGTCACGCATCAGACACTGCGTCTGGTGGATCGGAATGGGGTGGAGCGCTTCCGTCTTCAAGGCTCCTTCGGGACAAAGAAGGTGGAAGGTGCCTGGAACCCCGGCGCCGGCCCGGCCATCGGGCGCCGGCCGCTTGACTTCACCACCCGCAAGGGACCCATACTTCTCACAGATTGATCAACCGACAGCGGGGAAATGTATGCTGGAAAAATGTGTCGATTTACGAAGTGATACGGTGACAAAACCGACGCCCGAGATGCGCCGGGCCCTGGCAGAGGCCGAAGTCGGCGACGATGTCTTTGGCGACGATCCAACCGTCAGACGGTTGGAAAGCCGGGTCGCGGAGATCTTGGGAAAAGAAGCCGCGCTCTTTGTCCCCAGTGGGACCATGGCGAATGAGGTGGCCGTTGCGGCCCACACGGAGAGGGGCGATGAGATCATCCTCGAAGGGCGGTCCCACATTTTTCTCTTTGAGGGAGGTGGACCCGCCCTGCTTTCGGGCGTACAGGTTTATCCTCTGCCGGGCGACCGCGGTCTCCCGACAATTGATGCCGTGAAATCCGCAATCCGTCCGGATAATTGTCATTTTCCGGTGAGCCGGCTGCTCGTGCTGGAGAACACGCACAACCGGGCCGGCGGAGTGGTTCTCCCGTTGGAGGCGCAGAATAAACTCTGCCGGTTCGCCCATGAAAACAATCTGAAGACACATCTCGACGGCGCCCGGATTTGGAACGCCGCGGCGGCCAGTGGAATTCCCGAGAAGCAATGGGCCGAGTCCTTCGACTCTGTGGCCGTTTGTCTCTCGAAGGGATTGGGCGCTCCCATCGGTTCTCTTGTCGCCGGTGGCCGCGAGTTCATCCGCAAAGCTCATCATTACCGCAAGCGCTTCGGCGGGGGGATGCGCCAAGCGGGGATTCTCGCGGCGGCGGGTTTGTATGCCGTCGATCACCACCGGAAACGTCTGACGGAAGATCATCGGCGGGCTCTCAAGCTGGCGACAAGCCTGGCGCCCCTTGCGGGGATCAGCGTCGATCCATCGCGGACGGAAACCAACATGGTCATGCTGCAGATCTCGAATGACGCTCCACCGGCGGACGTCTGGATCGAAAAACTCAAAGAGGAGGGGCTTCTCATTATCGCCATGGGTGAGCGGGCGATCCGCCTGGTCACCCATTTGGATATTGATGATGAGGGGATAGAGCGGGCCGTCACAGCCTTCACCCGCGTCGCCGGCGGTTTCGCTTCCTAGGGAGTTTCGGGGGAGACTTTCCGCCAGGTATGAGTGAGATTGTGCACGCGGCAATTCTCCATCGCCGCATTGCAGGTGGTGAAACACTCCATACAAATCGGATGCTGGGTTTTGGGCAACCCGAGGGAGTTTTCGCGGAATTTTTTGTACAAGGCTCCGTACCAGATTTCTGAAAAGGTATTATCGTGAATATTCCCCAGGATCTCTTCTTCGCAATAGCAACACGGAACAACAGCGCCGTCAGGGCCTATGACGCAGAAAGTCCATCCTTCATAGCATGGGATTTTTCTTTGCAGGGGATTGTCCTGCATTGTCTGCTGAGGGGCGAGCCGCGTCGTCAACTCCTGCTGAAAACGCTGGAGGTTATGGGTCACGCCGGCGGCTCTGAAAATCGATTCCCATTCCGCGCGATGCGACCGAAACATCTTTTCGTCGTCCGCGTTTAATTGAAGCTCCCGGGTCCCCGGCAACTCGCTCATTACAAGGAAGGTGATCTCGTTGACGCGATGGTCGGCGGCAAATTGGACCATGGCGCCGAAGTCACAGATATTTTCCCGTGTGATGACGTGGCTCAATATGATCCAGGGGTAGGGCGTCTGCAGGCGGTCCCGCTCCTTGAGCACGAGGTCGAGGAAGCGGACCATATTATCCCAAAGATCCTTGCGGCTGCTTTTCTGGAAAATCTCCCGGCTGCCCGCGTTGATGGAAAGGGTCAGCCGCGAGAGGCCGTTTTGTACAATAGCGGCCGGGAGATCAGGTTTCGCCAGGGTGCCGTTCGTCACCAGCGCACCGATCAAGCCGGCCTGGCCGATCGACTTGACGATTTCCGTCAGGTCGGGATGGGCGATGGGATCCCCTTTGCCGGACAATTCAACAATATCGACGCCGGCTGCGGCAAGCTCGCCGGTGAGCCGCTGAATCGTGGCCAAATCCATCATGGAGTTATTGTCGCGGTACGTGCGGGTGGCGGTAATCGGGAGTTTCTGCAGATGTCCATGCGATTCACAGAAGGAGCACTGAAGGTTGCAGTGGTGTGTCGTCTCCAGGCTGACCGTTTGCGGTCCCGTGAGGGGTTTCCCAAGCGCGGCGCCGAGATAGCGGCGGATGCGATGAGCCCTGCTCTTTGTTCTGAATTTTTCCATCCCATTCCTCCCGAAGGACGCGACACCTCATCCTACTTACCCTTTAAATCGTTGGAAAGATGGAACTTCATGAGGGAGAAAGGTCATGCGGCGCCTGATGTGGTGGATCTGGATCGAAGATAGGACCAGATCGCAAGGATCGAAAGACCGATATTCCTCAGAATCAGGAGGGGACCGACATGCGATGATCCCTCCCCAAAACACCCGCAATCGACATCCAGACCCCGGGCCCAAGCCGAAGCGATGGCGATAATAAAGACGATCAGTAGGCCCAGAAAAATCAGGGAGGCCCCCTTTTGAAGCGGTTTGATGAAGAGGGCAATGGATGCAATCGCCTCCAGTACGGGGAGGCCGATCGCAAGGAAGGGAATCAACGGCTCCGGAAGCATTCGGTAATTATAGAGGGCCTTGGCAAAGGCTTGGGGGTCGGCGAGCTTTCCAACCGCCGCCAAAATAAAGATTCCGGCCAGCAAAAGACGGCCGATCCAGACGAAAAATCGATGCATCTTCACCGGGCTTCCTCCGCATCCTCTTCCGACTCATCCCCCCCATACTCTTCCGACTCATCCCCCTCATACTCCTCCCAAGCCGGTTCGAGGACACCATCCGCCCCCGACTCGATCTTTCCGCCGTGATGCACCCAGGCATCCCAGCCATACGGGAACGCAGTCAGAGCGGTATGGCCGAGATCCTCCAGCTCCAAGAGAGCCTCATCGAGATCCGCGGCGTTTTCGACCTCTCCATAGAGACAGAGGCGCTGTCCCTGAGCCCAGGGGAGGAAGGTGTCATAAAGTTCACGCAGTCTTGAAACCGGCAGATTGATCGCCCCCGGAATATGGCCCTCACGGAAAGATTCTTCTTCACGAATGTCGACGAAGAGAAGATTGCCCTTGTTGTACAAATCAACGGCGCGGGAAGGCGACACCCATACGGCGCTGGACTCGATGGTCCATGCCTCAGAAGGAATCCGGGTGGGCAGCGGCTCGGCGCGCATCCGTTGCAGAAAGTAGGAAGCCACAATAGTGAGGATAACCAGGACGAACAGCTCCAGGAAACCCCGCCGGAGGTTCAAGTGCATGCTTTTACTTTTCCCCCCGGGCATATCCGATCACGGGCACCGTCAGGGTCGGTTGCGCCGGATCGTTCGTTTTAACGAGTATTTCCCCTTTGATCCTTCCCGGTTCGATATCAGGAGAGACATCGAGGAAAATTTCATAGGTGCCCGCGACCCGTCCGTCCGCCAGGCGGATTCTGACCTTGGGATTGTCCGACTCCGCCCCGACGACCTTGAATGCTTGCGTTCCTACAGGCCTGATGACGATAACCGGCGCCTGGACCATCCCGATTTTGAAGCTGCCGAGATTCAATGATGAGGGGGAGATTTGGAAATGATGAACGAGCTCGCCGCGGATGGGAATAATGATCGGTTTCATATCCTTAAAACCCGTCACGATCTTGATCTGTCCGCGGATCGCTCCCAGCGGCGCGCTTTCTTTAAGTTTGAATTTAATAACAACGACTTCACTATCCGGATCGGCGACATTCTGTATCTCCCAATCGAAAACATCCACTGAGACCTGGACATCCTCAACGGACAAATCCTGCCCCTTCTCTGAAGCCAGTCGAATCGTGGATTCGGCCGTCTTGCCGAATCTGACAAGACCGATATCAATGCGCTCGGGGGTGATGTTCACCAGGGCCTTGATAAAGGCTTTTATCCTTAACATTGTTTCCGGTTCGCCGGGATCGTTGCTCTTAACCGTGATGGTCTTTGTAACGGGGCCCTTGAATCGTTTGGTGTCGAAGCGGACATCGATCGTGCCCTTCCCATGGACCGGTATCACCGATTCCGTTGCCAATGCGGCGGTGCAGCCGCAAGAAGTTTTGACATCGAGAATCGCCAGCTCGCTGTCTCCGGCGTTCTGGAATGTAAAAACCGTATCCCGGTACGTCTTCTGAGGCAGAATTCCGAAATCGACCTCACGATAGTCAAAGCGGATGGCGGGACCCCCGAAGGGATCCGCCGGGACCGGCGCTGTTTCGAACAAGAAGATGACGGCAATGATGAGCATGCCAAGATTCAGAAGACGCTGATCCCTGACCATGTTTTTCCCCCTCGATCCTTGGTGGTTCCCCGGTGGGAGGATTCGTTTCCTCTGACAACGGATTCCCGCCGACGTAAGCCCATGTTACCCGAAGACGGATCCTTCGAAAATCTTTCCTTCATACACTTGGCCGCGGATCGAGGTTCTCCCCTTTGTCCGGTTTCTTCGGTACGCTCAGGGGAAGAGCCCCGCAGGATAGGGGGGATCCTATGAAATGGAAGGAGTTTACCGATGCCCGTGAAGATCGGCCCCTACGAGGTCCGGACGGTGATCACCAGCCGGTTCGGTCTTGACGGCGGGGCCATGTTTGGATCGATTCCCCGAGGGGTTTGGACTAAAGAGATCACGCCGGATGAAGACCACCGGATCCCCATGGTGGCCCGGACTCTGGTGATTCAGGGTGAGGGGATGACGATTCTGGTCGATACCGGCGTCGGTCATAGGTTCTCCGATGTGATGAAGGCGCACCTTAATTTGGATGCAGAGGTTCAGATCGGTGCGGAGCTTCGAAAGGCCGGTATTGAACCCGAGCAGGTGACCCATCTTTTCCTGACCCATCTCCACTTCGATCATTCAGGCGGGCTCTTTCGAGGTTCGATCGAGAAACCGGAGCCCAATTTTCCCCATGCGAAGATTCTGATCCAACGGGAGAATTATGAGCGCGCTTCCAATCCCGGGCCCAAAGAACGGGCCTCCTACCGCGCCCTCGAGCTGGAGCCCCTTTCAAAGAGCGACCTTGTTCTGTTGGATGGGGAGGCGGAACCTTTGCCTGGGATACGGGTCCGCGTCACGCATGGACACACCCGAGGACATCAGTCAGTCGAAGTCTTCTCTAAAAATGATTTTTTGCTCTATCCGGGCGATCTCGCCCCTACGATCTCGCATCTCCGGCTGGCCTTCTCCATGGGATTCGATATGCATGCCGAGGACCTCGTCCAGGACAAAGAGAGGTTATTGGATCTCTGTTTGCAGAGGGATGGGATTCTCGTCTTCGATCATGATCCCCGCGTCCCAGCCTGCAGACTGGGACGCACGGAGAAGGGTTTCCATGCAAAGAAATCTTATGATTTCTGAGATCGGGTTTCCTACTGGAGCCTGATCAATTTTTCCTGAACGCGATGATCGAGGCTCTGCAGGACGGCAAAATAGATCCCGCTGGGAACCAGGCGCCCCGACCGATCCCGTCCATCCCAACTCAAGGTCTGACCGCTGCTTCCGGCGGGGCCGTCGAAGAGGGTCCGGATTCTCCGGCCGGAGATGTCGACGATCTCCAGCTGCAGTTTCCGCCCGACCGCCGCCCCCGGAATCCTATAGGTTAATTGCGTTTGCGTTCCAAAGGGATTGGGGTGGCTCTGAAGCGAGATGCGGCGGAAGGGTCCCGGGTTTTCCGGCGCGGACGAGCCATGCGGGGGCCAATCGGGGAAGGCGCCGGTGCCGACCAAGGCGTAGGGCTGCCGGCCGCCTTGCGGTACATTGTGCGCGATGACGCGAATTGTATAGGTCAAGGCGCCGGGTGAATTGAGAAGAACCACTTCTTCAACATTAAGCCGATCCGCTGTCCCTCCCATGCCGGACTCGCCGTTATAAAAGACATTGCCCCGGAAAAGGCCGCCGCCAAGCACCTCAACCTCCAAATCAAGATCATTGACCAACTTTGTTCCGCTGCCGGTCGCAGCGGGGTAATCGGTCCAAACGAGAACGATTTCGAATGGTTCGCCGTCGTTCACCGTATATGAATAAATATCCACTTCACCTGTTTGAAGACCCACCGTTTCATCCTCAATCCGGAGGAAGCGGCTGTCGCCGGGGAAGTAAAGGGCGTTATCAAGAAGCAGGCGCCCCCATCCCTCGGTGTTATTGGGTATATCCGCCGCGCCCATATCCGCCGCCGAATTGATCATGGTCGCCTTGATCAATGCCGCCGACGGGATGAAGCCATCCTCGGAAACCGGGGCGCCCGAAGGGTACCATCCTTCGCGGTAGTATTGTCTCACCAAGAGTGCGCTTCCCGAGACGGCCGGAGCCGCCATCGATGTGCCCTGGAAGGGGCTTCCGACCACAGAACAGGTTGGACTGGGAGGGTTTCCCGTGTTGTTGTCAGCTGAAAATATAAAGTTGGGATCTTCTCCTCCCGGAGCCGTCAGTGTTGGTTTGTATCTGTTGTCGTCGGCCGGGCCGCGGCTGGAATAGCCGGCGATCGTCTCCTGTTGTGGGGCTTGCCGCGTGGCTCCAACAGAAATGCAGTTCTTGGCGGTCGCGGGGCTGCCCACGGTGCCCGATCCGGGGCCGTAATTCCCCGCTGCAAATACGGCGAGAAAGTCTTTATTGCTCCACATAAAATTATCGACGTCCCGCGCATGGGTGTCATAGCTGTTGGAGGATGACCCCCATGAATTGGTGTGGATACGGGATCCTAATGTATAAGCATCGCTGAAGGCGGACGTCAGGGACGAGGGAACCGAGAGAAGGCCGAGAAGGCAGGAAAAGAAGTCGTCATTCCCCACATCCTGAACGGTGATTCTGGCACGATAGGCCAAGCCGTTATAGTTGTCATTTCCGGGGTTTATGTAGGATTGGTCGCCGGTGCAGGTGCCGGCGACATGGGTGCCATGACCGGTTCCGCATCCGTCATAGGCGCTCCCGCCCCATGTCTTGTAATCGATGACCTTGCGATGATTCGGGTTGGGCGCTGCGTTCCCGTTCTCGCGAAACCAACAGCTGTTGTAGTCGAGACCGGTGTCCATCATCGTGACTATTTCATTTTCGCCGTGGAGATTGTGATCCCAAAGGGGTGTTTGTCCGGAGAGGTTGGACTGGACGACCCAGCGGGTGTTGTTGTTCTGCGTTGTAAAGTCCGGAACTTCTTCGATCCACCGCACCAGGGATTGCCGCGCCATAACCGGGATCATTTCGGGGAGGGCGCGGACCACCAAACGCGGTGTCCATAAATCGTCGACAACTTCAATAACCTCGAGGCCCAAGCCCTCTAATTCAACGGCGGCGAGTGATGGGTTTCCGAATACCTGAACGGTCAGCTTCTTGAACGGGTCATCTCTCCGCTCCGGATCCACAAGTTCGAATCCGCCTATCCGTGGACTTATACGATACGCCGGATGATAGGGTCCGACCCACCGAACGAAGGGAAGATGGGGCATCAGATCACCGGCCTGTTGATCCATCGTCACGAGATAGGCGAATTCCGGAATGTAATCGTGGATTGTGACGCCGATGGATTCGAGTTGCTCTCTCCATTCCGGAACGATCGGTCCCTGAAGCTGTACGAGGGCCGGCTGGGCTTTATCATTTGGGTCGATGGTCAGATCGGCGGGGAGCGGCGGCGCGCCGCCTTGCACCGGGTCAAAACGGTATCCGTTGAGATCGATCACCAGCCCCTGATCCAGGGCGACGCCGCCGCCGGCCAGGATCTGGATGACCAGCACCAAAATCAAGGAACCCCATCGGCTTATCTGACAATGGTCTTTCATCTCTCTCCCCCTCTTCCAACGCCCCGGCGCGACCTGTTCAGGTGAATGGATCAGATATCATAACGCATTTCATAACTTCCCGTTAGAGGATATCAATTCTGTGGCGGGAATTCAAGGTCTCTCTTCCGTCGGCGGGGCGGCCTTTGTCTCAAGAAGTTACGCCGGATCAGCCGATATGTGAGAAAAGAGCTGGTGCCTGAATTGCAACACACGGCTTCCCGAACGGCCACGGTTCCGGGGTTGGAGGAGTCTTGCTTATCCACATTATCCAAAGGCATTTATCTTCCCTGCACGGGAGGGTGGCGCTGCTGGTCTGGTCTGTTTGTGCCGCCAGCATGGCTCTCTATGTCGGTTTTCATTTGGCCTCCGAACAAAAAGTCTCACTGAAAAACGCCGCCCAGGAAATTGAAAGCCTGACAAAGATCATGGCCTCCAACGTCGGCGACGGTTCCAATCCGATGGCCAAAGAATCGATTCGTGAAACCCTTGAATCGGCCTTTCTCATGCCGGGGATTACCTATGCGGCCCTCTATGACGGCAGGGGGCTCCAGACGGTCATCCTGGGTGAAACCCCGGGAGAGATTGTCGTGAATCCCGGGAATCTCAGCGGCACCGAACTTACCCGGGAGGATGACAGCTTCCTCGTCCAATCGCCGGTGAGGAATGCGCACGATGAAATCATCGGCGCCGTCGTACTGAGACGATCGCTCGAGGATGTCAAAGCGCGCACGCATCATGTCGTGTCTAGAAATATCGCGCTGCTGCTGGCGATTCTGACAATCGGTCTTGCCGCCGCTATTTGGTTTGCCAAGGGTATATCAAAACCGATTATGGGACTGGCTCGCGCCGCAGAGATTTTCGCCGGCGGTGAAAAACCGACCGAGATGCCCGCCAAACAGGGAATTCTTGAAATCGATGTTTTGGCTGAAATGTTCAAGAGCATGATGAAGAGAATAGAGAAGCACCGGCTGGAAATCGAGGAGCAGAAACGGACCCTGGAAGTCAAAGTACAGGAGAGGACGGAGGAACTTAAACAAAAGAACATGGAGCTGGCCTTTCAGAATGAAAAGGTTATGGAAGCCAATCGCTTGAAGACGAGGTTTTTGGCCAATATGAGCCATGAACTGAGAACGCCTCTCAATGGTATTCTGGCGATTTCGGAGATGCTGAAAGAGGGAATGAGCGGGGAGTTGGAACCGGAGCAACAGAAACAGGTCGAAATCATCCACCGCAGCGGGACAACCCTTCTGACATTGATCAACGATACACTGGATTTGTCCTTGGTCGAGTCCGGCCGAATGGAATTCCGCCGGCGCAATGTAAAGATTGTGCAATATCTTAGAGAAGAGGTCGAGGCATTCCGTGTCCTTGCCGAAGCCAAGAATTTGATTTACGAAGTCGTCGAACAAAACGCCGGTGATGAAGAGGTTTTTGTCGATCCCGACCGCATACGCCAAGTCCTCATTAATATGATCAATAACGCCATCAAGTTTACCGATTCGGGTTCGGTTCGTGTCGTATTGGAACAGATTCGAGGCGGGCGCGTGCTTCGAGCGACGGTTCAGGATACAGGCATCGGTATTTCATCTGAAGACCAAGCGACGATCTTCCAGGAGTTCAGGCAACTGGATGCGACAGCAAGCCGCCGCCATGGCGGGACGGGGTTGGGGCTGGCTATTTGTAAGAGGTTGCTCAATTTAATGGGTGGGGAAATTTGGGTGGATAGTGAGGAGGGGATGGGTACGACCTTCTCCGTAGTCATCCCTCTGACTCAGGAGGAGGAGCGGGCGCCCGGAAAGGGTTACGCGGTGTCTCCGACAAGAGATGCCGTGCTCAGTTCCGTGGCGGGCCGCATACTGATCATCGATGAGGACCAAATCGGGTCCTCCAGGATTTCATCAATGTTTCGCAAACGAGGGATTGAAGTTGTTCTGGTATCCAACGGGGAAGAGGGCTTGCGGGCTCTCCGAAACTCAAAGTTTCATGCGCTGCTGCTGAGTCTCTCGCTTCCGCAGATGGATAGCATAACAATTCTAAAAGCGATTGAATCCTATCCTGACATCTCAAGCCTTCACATTGCTGTGACGGCCTCGAGAGATTTGACGAATGAAGAAAGTGAGTATCTAAAAAAACGTTCAATTGCGGTGTTCCGAACAGGTCAGATTGGATTGGATACCTTGATGGATGAGGTATGCAATTCACTTCCGGGAGTTCAGGCTCAGCGACCGGCCAAGAATGCGGCTTGAACAACTGGATAGATAGGGGAAAAGGATATGATTGAAACGAAAAAAGGGAAATACATCCTTGTGGCTGAAGATGATCCCACCAACCAGTACGTTTTCCGGAAGATACTTGAAAGGGCTGGTTATGATGTGGAGATTGCGGAACATGGTCAGAAGGCTTTGGAAGCCTGCAAGGCCAGGCGTCCCGATCTGATCCTGATGGATATGATGATGCCGATCCTTAACGGTTATGAAACCGTGGCCATCATGGTTCAGGATCCGAACCTTGATGATATCCCGATACTGGCATTGACCGCCAACGCCATGCGGGGCGATGAGATTAAGACAAGAGAAGCGGGATGCGACGATCATATCGCCAAACCGGTTCAAATGAAGGAGTTCCTCGATAAAATCGAGAGTTGGCTGAAGAGGGATCCCAAAACCTGGATGCCGGCGAGAATCGCGGGCCGTGAACCGCCGCTATCCGCTACCGGATAGAGATCGCTATATTATTGTCTTTCGAAGAAGGGGTTTCCCGTCCAGGGTTGGGAAGCCCCTTCACCATTTTTCGTTTATGCTGTACAAGTTAGAAGGGTGGCGGCATCGATTGAAAACGGGGAGGATGGTCCGACATTGCTTAAGGTGCACCAGCTCGCCAAGTCGTTTGGCGGGCAAATCCTTTTTAATGAGATTTCCTGGACTCTCGGTGGGTCGGACCGTGTGGGATTGGTGGGGGCCAATGGTTCCGGTAAGTCGACACTCCTGCGGATCCTGCTGGGCCAGATCGAGCCGGATAACGGAACGGTGGACCGTCCGGCGGCTGGATCGATGGGTTACCTGGCGCAGAATGATTTCACATTGACCTCGGGCCTGGAGGGCACCCCGGAAGAGGAGGCGTGGTCGGCTTTCCCTGAGATCTGTGACATCGAGAAGCGGCTGGATGAACTCCGGCGCGATGAGGGAGGCGATGCGCAGGAGGAGATGGATCTCATCCACCGCCGGCAAATTCTCGAGGTCGATGACGTCACATCCCGTATCTCCCGAACGCTGGCCGGCCTGGGATTCAGACAGGAAGAGATCCGGCGCCCCTTGCATACCTTCTCCCACGGCTGGCAAATGAGGGCGGCGCTCGCCAGATTGCTACTTATGGAACCCTCCCTGCTCCTGCTGGATGAGCCGACAAACCACCTCGATCTGGAATCCCGTGAATGGCTGGCCGAGTTTCTCGGCGCCTTTAAAGGCTCCCTGGTCGTGGTATCCCATGATCGCGATTTCCTGGATCAAACCGTAACGCGGATCACTGAAATTCTGGGCGGGGGATTGGAGGATTATCGCGGGGGATATTCCGATTACGAGCAGCAGAAAGTGGAACGCCACGCTCTGCGCTGGAAGGCGTACAAGCGGCAGACCGAGGAGATCAAGCGCACCCGCGATTGGATCGCTCGTTATCATGCGCAGAAACGACTGGCTTCCCGTGTTCAGAGCCGGATTCGGATGCTGGAGAAGATGGAGCGGCTGCCCTCGCCGGAAGCCCCGCCCCCTGAAATGAAAGCGCGCTTTCCAGATCCCTCCCCGACACCCCGTTTGATCTGCCGCCTGACCGGTATCAAGAAGAGCTATGGAGAAAAGAAGGTCCTCGATCATCTCGATCTTGAGCTGCACCGGGGTGACCGTCTGGCGATCGTCGGCTCCAACGGTGTTGGAAAATCGACCCTCCTGCGGATTCTGTGCGGCAGAGAATCCATCCAAGAGGGAAAGATTCATATGGCTCCCGAGGTCTCCCTCGGTCTCTTCTCCCACGATCAGATACAGGCTTGGGATCGCAGCACCACCGTCTTGGAAATGGCCGTCCATACGAAGCCTGATGAAGCGACGCAACGCCTCCGGACCCTGCTGGGAGCCTTTCTTTTTCGAAAGGATGATGTCGATAAACCGATCGGCGCCCTTTCGGGCGGTGAGAGAAGCCGGCTGGCCCTCGCTTGTCTTTTGTTAAAGGCTCCGAATTTGCTCGTGTTGGATGAGCCGACGAACCATCTCGATCTTGTTTCGATAGAAGCCTTGCTGAAGGCGCTGGAAGAGTATGCGGGCACCATTATTTTTGTCGCGCATGACCGGTATTTTCTCAAACGACTCGCGACCAAAGTCGCCTGGCCGCTCGACGGCCGATTCCAGATCTATCCGGGCCGGTATGAAGAATACCTTTGGGCTCGGCGGAACAGGCCTCAGTCTTTCGAAGCCGGAGGGGAGGAGGCTTCCGATCCCGCACCGGTCCCGGATGAGGATGCCGGCCAGCCCGGGCGGGAGGCCGCCGCTGAAGCGCCGGCCCCCCCTGATCCCCGCAGCGAAGCCAAACAACGGCAGCGTCTCGCCACCCGCAGAGCGAAGCGTCTCAAAGAACTGGAAGGGAAGATTCAGGAGTTGGAAGAACGAAAACGCCGCTACGAAGAAGCCTTTGCCCGGCCGGATTTTTTTGATGACGCCGACCGGAGCCGGCCCTACCTCGAGAGCCATAAGGAAACGGTGGCTGCGTTGGAAAAGCTTTTTGAAGAATGGATCGAGATTGAGAACGAGGAGATCGACGAGCCCCGCGACGAGAGGGGCTAGACGGCCTTCCCGGTAAGGAGCCGCAGGGTTTCCGGGCCGGAAAGATCGTGAAGCAGAAGGTCGGGTTTCAGGGCGGCCAGATCATCCGTTGAATAAGGGCCTGTCGCCACGGCGGCGATATGAACTCCGGAGATCCGTGCCGCTTCAATATCCTGGGGTGTATCGCCCACAAGCCAAACCGTCGACGGAAGCCATCTATGCGACCAATGCCTTTCAGCTCGTTTGACGGCGATGCCGACCAATTCGTGCCGGTGCAGGGAATGATCTCCATAGGCCCCGATCGGGAAATAATGTTCAAGTTGAAAATACTTCAGTTTGTACTGAGCGCCCTTTTCGGCATTTCCGGTCAATAGACCCAGGCAGATTTCAGGATCATCGCTGATTTCATCCAGCAAGGCCGGGATACCGGGACAAACGGTCAGCAGGTTGGCGTGCGGCACCTCTTCCGCCAGAAAACCGACATAGGCGTCGAGGATCGCCCTCATCAATAGCGGGTCGGGGGGCATCGGGTGTTCAAGCAGTCGAAGGGTCTCCATGAGGATAGAAAGATCCGTCCGTCCCGCATAATTGACATGAACCTGGGGGATTTCTTCCCCCAGGTATTTTTCCAAGGCCCGCCTGAAGGCCTTTTGCCCCGCTCCGCGGGTATGCAGAAGGGTACCGTCAATATCAAAGAGCAGCAGACGGCTGTATTCCGGCATATCAGTAGTGTTGTCTCACCTGCTGGGGAGGTGTGGGGACGGGCAAACCGGCCAATCGCAGGAGTTCCCTGTATTCATCCGGGTTTTCCGCCGTCCGGAGAAAAGATGTTTCGTCGAAATGACTATCGCTGATCGCTTCAGAATGGGCCAAGAGAATCGAACGATAATTATCTTCATCACCCAGGGCCCGCAGGGCCTCCAGATGCTCGGCGGCAAAAATGACCGGGTGGCCCGGGATACCTTGGGATACCGGAACCCCGATGGTGCCCTTGCCCTCTTCGAATTTCTTGAGGAGGCTCTGAAGAAGTTCCTTGGTCAGCAGAGGCTGATCACCGAGACCGATCATCAAGACTTGGGGTTCACTTTCAAGGCGTTCCAATCCCAGCTTGATCCCGAGACCGACTTTGCCCCTCGCATCGGGCACGGAAATAAGGTTTATAGATTCGACCGCCTTGCCGATCGATTCCTCGATTCTTTCCGCGCTATCAGCCGAGACGACAATGATCTCCTTG
The DNA here is from genome assembly GCA_018831195.1 of Candidatus Eisenbacteria bacterium. Classification (NCBI taxonomy): domain Bacteria; phylum Candidatus Eiseniibacteriota; species Candidatus Eiseniibacteriota bacterium. Next base: position 111,023 of record JAHJDP010000119.1, read on the forward strand.
GGTTTCAATCCTATATAAGCTTGAAGCGTCCGCCCCAGGATCGAGGTATCGCCGAAGGGTAGCAGCGCCCGGGGTGTCTTCAGCCTCCGGGGATCAGTACTGGCCAACAATAGCACGCTGAATCCTTGCGCCATTGTCATTGCTCCTTTCTTCTCGCGGAATACGGGTCCGGTTTCGGACCGCCGGCATCTCGCAGTCTTTATCTCACGGCCTTTATCTCGCGGCCTTTATCTCAATGAGCTATAGAGGCATACCATAAGCGTCTGCGCGGGTTTTTTGCAAGCGGAAGGGAAAAAATCTTTCGGACCCCGCTTAACAGCATGACACCATGATGGTTCGGACGCCGGGCTCCCGCTTACAAGAAGGTCCGGTAGGCTCTATAGGTATCCGGATAGTAATCCCTGAAGAGGCGATCCATCTCATCGATCGCCTGATGAAGGACGGCGACCTTTTCGTCGTGGGGAATAAAAGCGCTCTTGAATCCGTTAATCAGGATCCGCCGCAGGTCATAAATCGAAAATCCAAAGGTCCGGCAGGCAAGATCCAACTCATTGGTCATTGTGGTCCGGGAGACGAAACGATTATCGGTGTTGAGGGTCACGCGCAAAGCGCTGTCGAAATAGGCCTTGAAAGGATGCGTTCCAAAGCTCTCGGTGGCTCCGGTATCGACATTGCTTGTTAAACACATCTCCAGAGGGATTCTGTGATCCCTGACGTAATTGTGAAGATCCGGATCTTCCATCAGACGGGTTCCATGTCCGATCCGGTGCGCGCCGCAGTAGTGTATCGCCTGGTTGATTGAGGCCGCTCCGAATCCTTCGCCCGCATGAACCGTGCAATTCACATTATTATTGAGGATTGTATAAAAAGCCTTCAAATGATCCTTCGCCGGATAATCTTTCTCTGCGCCGGCCAGATCGAAGGCGACTACGCCGCGTCCTTTGTAATTGACGGCGTGCCCCGCCAGGCGAAGGCTTTCTTCGGGGCTGATGGTGCGGATTCCGCAGAGAATCACGCCTGAGCGGATCCCCAGCTTATCTCTCGCTTCATTCATGCCCTCCACGACCGCGTCGATTATCTTTGTTGTCGTGAGCCCGGCATTGTGATGAAGGGTGGGGCTGAAGCGGACCTCCAGATATCTGACATTCTCATTATGCGCATCTTCGGCGAGTTCATATGAAACTCGTTTCAGGGCATCCGGCGTTTGTAATACTTTGAGAGTGGTTTCAAAAATCTCAAGATAGGTTGGAAGCGAACCATGCGCCGCATCGAGCCAACTATCCAATTCATCGAGTGAATTGACAGGAAGGGAAATCCGCTGCTCAGCCGCCAATTCCAGCAAGGTCGTCGGCCGCAGACTGCCGTCGAGATGCACATGCAGATCGGTTTTAGGGAGTTGCGCAATCAGGGATCGCGGAACACTTTGCTTTGTCATCCTCTTGCTCCTGCCGGGGGATCGCCCCTGTAATGTATGCCGCCGGTGCGGACCGGAATTGATGAAGGTTTCCAACCCAAGCGTTGAAGCAGGGCGCGCCTTTCCTCATCCGCCTTACCTATAATATCGGCCGGATTAAAACCCGGGTACTCGCCTTCACAATAAATCCGACGGCCCGCCATATAAACCTGCCGCACCCGGAGGGGATCGCCCTCTTGAACAATAACGTCATGTGGATCTGTATGATCCGATGGATCGCCCCAGGGCCAGAGAGCGATCAGATCCGCCCGGCGTCCCTCTTCAAGGCGGCCGATCTCATCATCCCAACCCAGCGCCCGCGCGCCGCCGAGGGTCGCCATCTCCAGGGCGTGTCTCGCCGTCAGGACACCGGGACCGGAGCGTATCGAGGAGACCAGAAGCGACCGCCGCATCTCCTCAAACATGTTCAGGCTGTTGCTGCACGCGGCGCCGTCGCATCCGAGTCCCACCGCAACGCCGGCGCTCCGGAGAGTTCCAATATCTGCAAGGCCCGAGCCCAGTTTCAGATTGCTCGAGGGGCAATGGGCGACGCGTGTTCCCGAGGCGGCGAGCCATTCCACCTCCCGCCGGCCGATCCAGATAACGTGCGCCAGAGTCATGCCGGTTCCCAGAAGACCCCGCGACTCAAAATAGGCGATGGGGGTGCGGCCGATCATTTTCCGGCTTGTCTTATTCTCCCACGGCGTCTCGCAGGCGTGGGTGTGAATTCTCCAACCCCGCCCTTCCTGGATTTCTCCGATCCTTTTCCAAGCCTTGCGCGAGACCGATAGGATGAATCGCGGGGCGAGGGAGGCCCGGATCGTTCCATTCCCGCGGCCATCCCATGCCTTCCCAATCTCGACCGCGCTGCTGATCGCGGCGTCGGTGGTCTCAATGAGCCCCTCAGGGACACCCTCACCCGTATCCATGAGCGCCTTGCCGATGACACCGGAGAGCCCCATTTCCTCCAAGACCAAACCGATCCGCTCTGTGTGATGGACGGTGCCCATATCCAGAACGGCCGTGGTCCCCGAACTGATCAGCTCCAAGGCGCCGAGGCGGGCCGAAGCCTCCAAGGAAGCCTCTGTATGAGCGGCTTCGAGGGGCCAGATGCGATTCTTCAGCCAATGGTGGAGGGGAAGGTCCTCAGCCATACCCCGGAAGAGGGTCTGGCAGAGGTGGATATGGCTCTGAACAAAACCGGGAAGTACCCAGGCCCCTTCAAGATCCATGACCTCGGTTCCCGGCCCCGGCTCGGGGAGATGGGATCCGATCGCCGATATCCGGCCTGCATCTATCTCAAGGTCGCCATGGATGACTTCCCAAGTGGGGCTCAGGTGAAAGATATGGATGTTCTTCAGACGGAGCAATGAAACCTCATCCGGGTGTCAATGAACCTTAGTATCGGGGCGGAATATTCTCTATATTCTTGTAGGACACCATGGCAATGTCAACCCGGGCAAATTCTATGAGAACTCTAATAAATACGGAAAGCATCGCCATCCGCACCCGTCAGCTGGCGGAAGAGATCTCGAGGGATTATGAGGGAAGGGTTCCTGTCCTCGTGGGGCTTCTCAAGGGATCGGTCTACTTCTTGTCGGATCTGATCCGCTACATGAGCTGCGAGCATGAGGTCGACTTCATCTCGATCTCGAGTTATGGAAGTTCCACCGAATCGAGCGGGATTGTGCGGATGCTCAAGGACTTGGAACGGGATGTCAGCGGCAGGGATCTCATCATCGTTGAGGACATTATCGACAGCGGTATCAGCCTGGACTATATCTGTCGGAATCTGGCCTCAAGAAATATCCGCAGTCTCAGGATTTGCACCCTGCTCGATAAGCGGGATAGGCGGGAGCGGGAGGTCGACGTCCATTACGTCGGGTTTATCATTCCCAATGAATTCGTCGTCGGGTTTGGGCTTGATTTTGCGGAACGTTTCCGGCATCTCAGCGAGATCGCCGTGATGGAATCCGAGGACCTCGAAAATATTTCGGAGTGAGGCATGCGCACCGGGCTTGTTTTAGGTAATCTGGTGGCGGAAATCCGCCATCCCGACCTGGCGGGACTCAAGCTGCTCTGGGTCGAGGGGCTGGATATCGATGGCCGTGCGACGGGCAAGCGGGAGCTTGCGGTCGATTGCGTTGACGCCGGCGCGGGTGACAGGGTTCTTATCTTCGATGAGGGGAACGGCGCCGCGCAGATTTTAAAGAGGTCGCGCGGAGCGATCCGGACTCTGATCGTCGGTGTGGTGGATGCGATGGAACGGACCGCGGAGGTTCCGGAAATCAACTCTTCGCCTAAATAGGGGGGGATGGTGGCGAGACGCATTCTAATCGGTATCGCCGGAGGAACAGCCTCCGGGAAAACTTTGGTGGCTCAGAGACTTGATGACGAGTTGGGTTCCAAAAAAGTCCGGATTCTAAAACTCGATTCCTACTATCGCGATATCTCTCATTTGTCAAAGGGAGAACGGAGCCGGCAGAACTTCGATCATCCCGATGCGTTCGAGATGAGCCTGCTGAGAGAGCATTTGAAAATCCTGCTCGAGGGCGGGAAGGTTCAGGTTCCCGTCTATGACTTTAGCAAGCATATGCGACTGAAAAACACCGTCGTCGCAGGGGGCGAGCAGATCTTTATCCTCGAGGGGATCCTGGTGCTGGAGGATCCCTTTCTGCGGCAATTGATGGATATCAGGGTTTTCATCGACGCCGACGCCGATATCCGATTGCTGCGCCGTATCCGCAGGGATGTGAAACTCCGCGGCAGGACGATCACATCGATCCTGGATCAATACGAACAAAGCGTCCGGCCGATGTATATGCAATTTATCGATCCATCAAAAAGGTATGCCGATATCATCGTGCCCGGCGGTGGGATGAATGAAGTGGCGATCGATTTGTTAAAGGTTAAGATTCAAAGTCTGCTGGCCCAGGGGGAAGCGGAAGAAAGAGCGGCGCGGGCGAAGCAATCCGCAAACAAAAAGAAGAAAAAGAAAAAGAATCCGCCGGCCGGCGCCGAAAAGTCCAACCGGAGACCGGCGTCATGAGCCACGACCTGCCGCGCAATACCGGATGGATCGAGGTGATTTGTGGAAGTATGTTCAGCGGCAAGACCGAGGAACTGATCCGCCGCCTCAGGCGCGCGCAGATCGCCAAGCAGCGGGTCAAGATATACAAACCCGTGTTGGACGACCGTTATGCCGCCGATTATCTTGTTTCCCACAGCCAGATAAAGATTCCATCGATCGCCATCCACAAACCACAAGAGATATTGGAAGGCGCGGAGGAGGCGGATGTTTTGGGGATCGATGAAGCGCAGTTCTTTGATGATTCGCTCGTCTCGGTTTGCGAGTATCTCGCTGATCAGGGAAAGCGTGTCATTGTCGCCGGATTGGATCAGGATTACCGCGCCGAACCCTTCGACCCGATGCCGCAGCTTCTGGCCGTTGCAGAGTATATCACAAAAACCCTGGCGATTTGCGTTGTCTGCGGGAATCCGGCCAATCGGACGCAGCGCCTCAGCGGCGGATCTGAGCGCATTGTCGTTGGGGCCACGCAGTTGTACGAGGCCCGCTGCCGCCGATGCTTCAAACCACCGGGCAAGGATGAGGCGGAGCTGGTGGAGCGCAAGGATTCCAAGCAAGGATCTTCCAAGACAGAACGGGAGGAAAAATAATGAAGCGGTGGGCAATGGGTTTCTTGACGGCCGGGCTCGTTCTGTCGGTTCTTGGCTGCGGTGGGGATTCAAAAAAGGCTGTCGAATCGAAGATTCACGTCGGTCTTGTCTTTGATGTCGGCGGTTTGGGCGACAAATCGTTTAATGACAGCGCCCATCAGGGTCTGCTTCGCGCGAGAGATGAATTGGGTGTTAGTTTTGTATACCTCGAACCGGGAGAGGGGAGTGATCGCGAGGAAGCCCTGCGGATGATGGCCACCGGGGATGCCGACATTATCTTCGGTATCGGTTTTCTCTTCACCGATGATATCACAAACGTCGCCAATGAATTCCCGGATAAGAAATTCGCTTGTGTCGACTATGCCGTGAAGGATGATTCACCCCTTCCTGAAAACCTCGCCGCCATCAAGTTCCGTGAAGAAGAGGGTTCTTTTCTTGCCGGCGCCCTTGCGGCGATGGTGAGTAAAACCGATGCGGTCGGATTTATCGGCGGGATGGAAGGAGCATTGATACGAAAATTTGAAAAGGGCTTCGCCGCAGGGGCCCGGCACATCCGACCTGGTATACGGGTTCTGGTGAACTATGCCGGCGTGACGGGGGCCGCTTTTAAAAATCCGTCGATGGGCAAGGAGCTGGCCTTGGCGCAATACGATTCGGGCGCCGATATCATTTTTCACGCCTCCGGCGGAACCGGGTTGGGTGTTTTTGAAGCGGCCCGCTCCCGCGATCTCCTGGCGATCGGCGTCGACTCCGATCAATGGGGCGAAGCCCCCGGTCATGTCCTGACAAGCGTGCTGAAGCGGGTCGATGTGGCGGTGTTCAAGGTGATCCAGCGGACATTAAATGATGATTTTCCACAGGGGATTCAGATATTCGGCCTGGCCGACGGCGCGGTGAGCCTGGTGATCGACAAGAATAACCGCCAATGGATCACGCCCGAGGTCGAGCAAAGGCTTCGCGCTCTGGAGAATGAGATTGTGAAAGGGATCATCAAGGTTCCGTCATCCTGAGATCTCCGCAATGAATCCAACCGCTCAGAGCCCGGTGCTTGAGGCCCGGGAGATAACAAAAAGCTTCAGCGGTCTGAAGGCCAATGACGGCGTTTCGATCGCGTTCCGGCCTGGGAAAGTACATGCCGTCTTAGGTGAAAACGGCGCCGGCAAAACGACGCTCCTCCGGATCCTCTACGGCATGCTGAGCCCCGATACGGGCGACATTTTCTCCCACTCCCAAAAGGTCGCCATCACATCTCCGCGCGTCGCGCGGCGGCTGGGAATCGGCATGATTCCACAGCGCCTTCTCATTGTTCCCGCTCTCAGCGTTATGGAGAATCTCTATCTCGGCCATGACGGATTCCGGGATCTCCGGCCGGTCAAATGGGACCGGGCCCGGGAGAGGGTGCAATCGCTGATGACATCCTACGGCTTGGATGTTCCGCTGGATGGACGCGGTAAAGATCTCAGCGTCGGACAGGCGCAACGGCTGCAAATACTCAAAGCCCTTCTGCAGGGCGCATCGATCCTGCTTTGCGACGAGCCGACGGCGGTTCTGGCGCCGTCCGAGGTGGAGGGACTCTTTTCAACCATCCGACGTCTAAAAGAGAACCGGTCGGCGATCGTTTTTATTACACATAAATTGGCTGAAGCGATCGAAATCGCCGATGACGTCACGATTCTCCGCGGCGGCAAAGTCGTCGGCGGGGGACCGGTTGAACAATTCGACCGCCAACGTCTGGCCGAGCTGATCGTGGGGCACCGCCCTATCGATACGGGCCGGCGCGAGAGCCGGGCGCAGGGTCCGGTGGTCTTGTCGGTCGATGGGATTTCATCAGAGGGACCCGGCGGTTTGGACGATGTCAGTTTTGATCTCTGCGGCGGGCGCATTGTCGGCATCGCGGGCGTTGAGGGGAACGGCCAGAGAGATCTGCTCGAAATTCTGGGAGGCATCAGGAAATGGAGCCGGGGGCGGATCCGATTCCTTGAGCGCGAATGGAAGGCTCCGGGCCCGATGCCGCCGCGGGCGGTCGACGCGATACCGGATGAGCGGATCGGCCTGGGCCTTATCGCATCGCTCCCGATCCGGGAAAATGTTCTACTGGGTCATCTTGACCGGCGCACATTGGCGGGATCGATCCGCCTGCATCGCCGGGCGATTGATGAATCGACCCAGCAGGTGATGGAGGCCTTCAATGTACAACCTCCGCAGGCCGATCTGCCCGTGGAAGCCTTGAGCGGGGGAAATCAACAGCGGCTTCTCCTTGGCCGGGAGATACTTCGCAACGGTCCTCTACTGATCGCGGCGCAGCCGACCCAGGGTGTCGATGTGGGGAGCCGGGCGGCCTTGCATGCCCGTCTTCTGGAGGAACGCCGCGACGGCCGCGGCATCCTTCTCATCTCATCCGATTTGGAAGAGATATTGGACCTGTCGGATGAAATTATGGTTCTTTACCGGGGGAAGATATTGTATAAGACGGTGGCGGAGGCGGTTGATCAGAACAAGCTGGCCGGATCGATGGTCGGCTGGGGCGCGTAGGCTGAGGCGCGGTGGCTGGGAATGCGTGGGTCAGTTGTCGGGGAGGCGCAGCACGAGGTCGGGCCGCAGCGTCAGCTGTCCGGCCGGTTCCAATCGGGCCGCGATGAGGCGCAGAGGCTCCCCGGTCAAAGGATGAATGAAGTCGGGCGCCACTTCAGCCATGGGAACGGCCAGGTAGGCCCGCTCGAGCAGTTCAGGATCGGGTAACGTCCACGCGGGTGTTTTGAGGATGATCGACCCGAGCAGACAGAGATCCAGATCGATGATGCGGGGGGCATACCGATCGGCCGATCGGCGCCGGCCCAGCGCGACCTCGATGCTCTTCAGTTTTGTGCGGATCTCTTCCGGCGCCCCCTCGGTCTCAAGAAGGACCGCGGCGTTAAGGTAATCGGGTTGCGGTGTCGGGGAGAGGGCGGCGTTTTGATAAACCCGAGATACCCTGATCGGCCGACCGACATCGCCGATGCGGGCGATGGCCGCGGTTAGATAGCGCGCGGGTTCGATATTGGAACCGATGGAGATAAACGTGGCTTCAGGCAAAGTCTTCCGTTCCTCTTTCAATCTCGACGCCGACGGATTCGGCGTAACGGAGGGCTCCCCGTTTCTCCACCCGGACCCGGACCCTGTAGATATTGGACCATCTGAAGCATATCCGCGCGAGATCATTGGCCAGGGCTTCCACTGTATATCGGGAACTCGTTTCCACATGCTCGATCAGTTGCTTCGCCAGTGTCCGATAATTAACCGCGCCCTTGAGGTCGTCGGATGCCGCTGTGGCCCGGGTGTCGGTAAACAAGGTCAAATTGAGCAGGATATCCTGACGGGTTTCCCGCTCCCAATCATTCACGCCCAAAATGCCCCGAACGAGAAGATTGCGGATGAGTATTCGATCCTCCATGATGAAGCCCCCATTTCGCGTTGGTTCCGAGATTGGCCGCTCAGACTCTCACAGAGAGTTTCGGCGGTTCGGCACCCCCGCGCAAGCCGAATGGAGCGATTGTGAGAGAGAACGGTTTAAAAAACGATACTGGTAGGAACGAACGCGGTAGGAACGAACGCGGTAGAAACAGGCGCGGTGGGAAAAAAAGTCGAACGATATCGGCTCTCAGAAGTCTCGATACTTTTCTCCCGCTGATCCTATCTCTCCTCACTCTGGTGGTTTTGGGCAGTCTCATGGCCCTCCTCCACGGCGTGGCGCCGTATGATATCGGGCGTCTTGTTTGGAAGCATGTCCTCAGCACGCCGTATGGTCTCAGCCAAATTCTCTTTAGGGCGACACCGCTCATTTTCACCGGACTTGCCGTGGCGATCGCCTTTCAGACCGGATTGTTCAATATCGGCGCTGAAGGGCAGGCGGTGGTCGGTTCCCTGGCTCTGGCCACGGTTGGTTGTACATTTTCAGGGCTGCCGGCGCTTCTCCTCTGGCCGCTGGTGCTGGGGGCGGGGCTGTTCATGGGCGGCTTTTGGGGATGGATCCCCGGCTGGCTGAAGGCGCGATGGGGGACGCATGAAGTTATTAATACAATTATGCTGAACTTTATCGCCCTGGCCCTCTCCAATTATGTAATCAGCCATCACCTCGCCATGCCCGAATCGGTGCGCACGGCGGATGTGGCCCCGTCGCTGTGGCTTCCCCGGCTTTCGGGTCTCTGGCCCGCAACGCAGGGAAGCCCCGTGAATCTGAGTTTTGTTATCGCCGTTTTCCTGGCGATCGCGATCCACTTCTTTCTTAAATCGACACGGGCGGGATTCGCGCTCCGGGCCGCGGGGCGCGGGCCGCGGGCCGCCCTGTGGGCGGGTGTCAAAGTCAACCGGGCCATCATCCTGTCGATGGCTCTCAGCGGCGCGATGGCCTCCTTGGTCGGGCTCAACACCGTTTTGGGATATAAACATTATTATGAAGACGGCATGACCGGGGGCGTCGGTTTCATCGGGATCGGTGTCGCTCTGTTGGCGCGCAACAACCCGATCGCGATTATACCATCCGCCTTGTTTTTCGGCTTCCTTTCTTTCACAGGTTTGGCCATCAATCATCTCGTACCAAAGGAGGCGGTTGATGTCCTGACCGGCGCGATTCTGATCTTGGCGATTCTCGCCGAGGCTTGGCGGCGGAAACGGAACCGGGCCGTCCGGGCTTTCACAAAAAGATCCGGCGAGACAGGGGGAGGCGGCGACAAATGATTAGTCTGATCACTTTTATCGCGCAGGCCCTCAGGATTTCCGTCCCCTACGGTTTTGCCGCCGTCGGCGCCTGCTGGTCGGAACGCAGCGGTGTTGTGAATATCGCCCTCGAGGGGATTTTGTTAAACGGCGCTTTCGGCACGGCGGTGGTCACCATCTCGACCGGGAACCCCTGGCTGGGACTCCTCGGCGGCCTCTTGGGCGGTCTCCTCACCGCGGCGGTTCACGCCCTGGTTGTTGTGTCCGGCAAGGCGGACCAGATCGTCTCCGGTCTCGCGATCAATATTGCGGCCCTCGGCGGCACGCGGATGGGGCTGAAGGCGCTCTATGGAAGCGTCAGCAACAGCCCCCGCATTCCCGATCTGCCCCATCCCGATCTGGAGGGCGCGATGGCCGCCCTCCCCGAGGTTCTCGGACATCCACTATTTATAGGGGTCCTCGTTCTCACCGCCCTCTCCACCTGGATTCTCTTTCGCACCGGATTCGGTTTGGGTATCCGCGCCGTGGGCGAAGATCCCGAGGCGGCCGACGCCGCCGGTTTTGTCGTCGCCAGGATGCGATGGACGGGGGTTCTGATCAGTGGTCTTCTCGGCGGGATGGGGGGCGCTTGGCTGGCCTTTCACCAGCACTCTTTTACCGAGGGGATGTCGGCGGGTCGCGGCTATATCGCACTGGCCGCGATGATTGTCGGCAAGTGGAGGCCATGGGGCGCTGCGGCCGCCTGCCTCCTCTTCGGCGGCGCTGAAGCCTTGCAGCTGCGCATCCGTATTGAGATGATCCCAAATCAAGCCTTGCAAGCCCTGCCATATCTGCTCACAATGATTGTCCTTGTCCTTTGGGTGGGGCGGGCCGAGGCGCCGGCCGCGGTCGGCAGCCCGTATGAAAGAGGAGAATCAAAGAGCTCGTGATGATAGACCCTGTCGACAACACCTTGTTTCCCTGGTGGGAATCCCTGGCCCCCGCCGCTGGTGCGGTGAAAAAGATCCTTGCACAAAACCCGTCGTCAAAACTCGACGCTTTTCTTGTTCTTGGTTCCGGGATGGGGGATGTGATCAAACGCTGGACTCCGCTGGCGACATGGCAACCGGGTGAATTGCCCGGGGCGCCGGTCTCCACCGTCTCCGGCCATGCCGGCGCCTTTCATCTGCTCGAGGTGGGAGGGAAGCGGGTTCTTGTACAACAGGGACGCGTCCATCTCTATGAAGAAGGCGATCTCGATAATGTTCTCTTTATGACGCGGCTCGCCTACCGGCTCGGCGCTCGCTGGCTCCTTCTCACCAATGCGGCGGGAGGCATTGATCCGCGATTGGAAGCGGGGATGCTGGTGATCCTCGAAGATCAGATCTCCCTCTTTATGGGCCGCGGTTTCGGCTGGAGCCCCAGCCGTCTCACACCGCCTCGTACAACTTATCCCATCGGTTCTCCCTTCCATCCCGGATGGGTGAAACGCCTGACCCTCCTCGCGCGCGAACTCAAGATTCCGGCGCAGAAGGGGGTCCTTGCCGGCGGATTGGGACCCAACTATGAGACGGCCGCCGAAGTTAATGCGTGGAGACAGGCCGGAGCGCATGCCGCGACGATGTCGACGGTGATGGAAGCCTTTGAAGGGCGCGGCTTGGGGCTGTTGGTCGGCGGGATCTCGTTTATCTCCAACATGGCGACCGGTCTCAGCAAGGCCGACCTCACGCACGAAGAGGTCATCGCACTCGGCCGCCGCGCCGCGCGCAGCATTGGTGAACTGCTCGAGAAGGCGCTTATCGAAGGGCCATAGCGGCGGGATTTCCAGGAATCAGATCTATGGCTGTTAACCGGAAGGGTGTTGGTTCGAGTTGCACCCGGGGAGCCGCGATGAGCCGCCTCGAAATGGGGTGGCTCTTTTGGTTGACGCTGACGCCGGTAGCTTAGGACATTGGGGTTCGCTATATCTGTAAGTGTCATAGAGTTTTGCGGTTGCGGCATTCTGAACGGG
>JAHJDP010000120.1 GCA_018831195.1 Candidatus Eisenbacteria bacterium
CCCGCTTCGTTGCGTTGATGGATCAATTCATGCCGAACTGGAGGGTTCATCGCGAGGCGCTGAATCGCCTGCCGATTCGACGAGAGAAGTGGGGATATTGAAGTTGAGTGAGCCTTCGAGCAAAGCGGTGTCAAGCTCGGAAGCTTTTGCCGAGTGTTCGGGAGCTATCCCTTCCACAAAGCGCACCACGCCCGCGCTGAAAGTGGGTCGGGCCAGAACTTACACATTCCATCCATTCCGCCCCCCACCAGCCCGGCACACCGCCAGTGGGAGGGGGGGGCGAGCTTTGGCTGGCCCGGTAACAGCTTCCAATCCATTGCAACCTAATGCGATATAGGACCGAATCCCCACCCTTTCCACCCGGCCCTGATTAATGTTATTATTATCGTGTGACTGTGTGGGGTTAATGGCGATTCAGGGGGTGTCTCATGTTGTTCCGCTCAATCTTGATCGGCCTATTCCTGGCACTAATCCCAGCTGTCGGTTCTGCCACGACCTGGAACGTCTACGAAGACGGTTCTGGTGACGCTCCAACCATCCAAGCCGCTGCCGACAGCTCTACTCAGGGGGATACAGTTCTAGTCGCTCCTGGAACTTATTTTGAGAACATCTACGTGCTAGAGAAGGGTATCATCTTAGTATCTCAATCCGGCCCAGAGCTTACCGTCATTGATGGAAGTGCTTCTCCTGGATACGCTGTTCACTTTGACACAGTAGAACATGGAGTGATCGATGGATTCACAATCACAAACGGTTCTGGTGATTTAGACATGGGCATTGTGATTAAAGGGCACAATCTTCTGATCAAGAACAATATCCTTAGGGATAACCACACATCAGTATCTGTTGGTGGTGGTGTATCTTGGGTTGGGAGCGGTACTATCGAGGATAACATATTCATTGACAATGAGGCGGAGCAAGGTGGGGGGTTAACCATGGGGTATTTTGAACATGATGATACACCTCTAGTCAGAGGTAATGTATTTATCAATAACCGAGCTAGTATTGCAGGTGGAGCAATTTATTTGCGTATTGACGAAGCCATCCTTGAAGAGAACCTATTTGTATCCAACGAAGCACCAGAAGGATCGGGGGTCTATTGCTTTTCCGGTTTTTCAATAAGACAGAACACATTCTATGGTAATCGAGGAGCAGGTGGGACCATTTCATTTCGAGCAGTTGCATCTCCCTATGTAGAAAATAATGTCATTGCAGGTACGCTTGAGGGATTTGCTGTGAATTGTATTCCAGTTGGCGGTTACACCCCCGAGCCACAAATTAGATGCAATGCCTTCTGGAACAACGAGGGAGGGGCATGGTCTGGATACGGGTGTAATCCCGCATGGTGGCCGGGCAATTTCGAGGCTGACCCCCTCCTCTGTGATCCAGAAAGTGGGGATTTCCATTTGGCTGAGAATTCGCCTTGTGCGCCTGGGAATCATCCCTACAACTACCCTTGTGGTTTAATCGGCGCTTTCGACATGGGTTGCATTCCAGTCCCGGTTGCACACCCAACGACTTGGGGATCGATCAAGGCCATGTATGGGAGTGGGAAGTAGATGATCTTTAACTTAGGAAATCATCAGACCCGACCCAACCAATGTGAACCAGTCTACCTGGGGCGGGTGGATGCGACTTATAAATAGGGAGTGTGCTATGGTATCCCGCCAGGCTCTGATCGTGCTGTTCATATCATTGATGCCCGCAGTCAGCTCTGCCACGACCTGGAATGTTTACGAGGACGGCTCGGGCGACGCGCCAACAATCCAAGCCGCTGCCGACAGCTCTGCTCAGGGAGATACAGTTTTGGTGGCTCCAGGAACCTATTTTGAGAATATTTATTTATTGGAGAAGGGTATAGTCCTGATATCCCAATCTGGTCCCGAAATCACTACAATTGATGGAAGTGCAATAGCAGGACCGGGGATCTTTTTTGACATGGTAGAAGATGGAGTGATTGACGGCTTTACAATTCGCAATGGGCACGAAAGCGGAGATCGCGCCATCGTTATGGGAGGCCATGGATTAATAATAAGGAACAACATCCTCCAAGAAAACCATACCTTCGGAGATGGTGGTGCTGTTCAATGGGAAGGTAGTGGTGCCATAGAGAATAATGTATTCATTGATAATGAAGCGGGTTCGGGCGGTGGCTTGGTGATGGCATATTTTGGACCCGACGACACCCCTCTAGTCAGAGGAAATATCTTCATTGATAATCAAGCGGTGATTCGTGGGGGGGCGATTCACTTAATCGCCGATGAAGTTATTGTTGAGGAGAACCTCTTTATCTCCAACGAAGCACCTGAAGGATCTGGAATTTATACTGAAGGAAACTGTCCAATACGAAAGAACACCTTTTACGGAAATCGAGGAGCGGGTGGCGCCATTTCCTTTCGTGCCGTGGCGGCGCCTCTTGTCGAGAATAATATAATTATGAACACCTTAGAAGGTTATGCAGTGAACTGTGTTCCAGTTGGCGGCTACACTCCCGAGCCGCATTTTAGTTGCAATGCCTTATGGAACAACGAGAGTGGGGCTTGGGCTGGTTACGGATGCGAAATCTTTTGGTGGCCGGGTAATTTCGAGGGTGATCCTCTGCTATGCGATCCGGAGAATGGCGATTTTCATTTAGCCGAAAACTCGCCCTGCGCTCCTGGAAACCATCCAGGTGGCTATCCTTGTGGTCTGATAGGTGCTTTTGATTCTGGTTGCATTCCAGTCCCGGTTGCACACCCAACGACTTGGGGATCGATCAAGGCCATGTATGGGAGTGGGAAGTAGATGATCTTTAACATAGGAAATCATCAGACCCGACCCAACCAATGTGAACCAGTCTACCTGGGGGCGGGTGAAGGCGACTTATAAATGGGGAGGGTGCTATGGTATCCCGCCAGGTTCTGATCGTGCTGGTCATATCCCTGATGCCCGCAGTCAGCTCTGCCACGACCTGGAACGTCTACGAAGACGGCTCAGGTGATGCGCCGTTCATCCAGGCAGCGATAGATAGCGCCGCAAGTAGGGACACAGTACGGGTCTGGCCGGGAACGTACGATGAGGATCCCATCCTGATATACGGGAAATCACTGCAGCTTGAATCGACGGGAGGCGCGGAGATGACAACCATTCCGAGCCTCTACTGGATATATGGGAATGGACCGGAAACAGTGATAGTCTCCGGCTTCAGAATCGTGGAGGTGAATGGCCAACCGGCCTTTCGGGTAGCATTGATCAACCGATTTGAGATCCGGCAATGTATAATCGAGGGTTTTGGAGACAATAGCTCGGTGGCCGGCGTAGAGGAGTTTAGCATCGATGAATGTGTTTTCAGGGACAACATCAACCAGCACGATCAAGCGGGAGGGGCGCTGGCGATTGAATCCGTGCACCGAGGAGACATAACGAATTGTCTCTTCATTGGAAATCAGACAACGCATTGGAACGAAGGCGGTAATCCGGATCTTGGTGGTGGCGGTGCTCTGAATGCGTGGACCGCGTCCGGCTATGGACCGTTAAGAATCTCAGGCAATCTTTTCGTCGGCAATGAAGCGCCACGGACAGGTGCCGTAATGATTGCCGGGAATATCGAGTTTTTCAACAACACAGTTGTCGGCAATACTTCTGATTTGGCTGCCGTGTACCTCGCCCCAGACGATGAAGCGACGATTCACCACAATGTCTTTGCATCGAATGATCCGTATGGGCTATACGTCTGGCTTCATACTGGGTGGCAACGTTGTTGCTGCAATGGCTACTGGGAAAACACCGGCTGGCCGGATTTCTACAACCATGAAGGTCAGTGGGCTGGCCCGTGTTTGGGTTGCGAGGACATAGATGACTGGGCTGATGTAATGATGGATCCACTGTTCTGCGATCCTGATCTTGAGGATTATCATCTACAAAATTCGTCACCCCTGTTGCCGGAAAACCACCCACCAGGTTCCGAGGATTGCGGGGGTCTGATAGGTGCCTTTGGGGCGGGCTGCGCCTCCTCATCAGTCTCCGAACCAGCTAAGCCAATTCCGTCATCGTGGGGGCAGATCAAGGCGACTTATAAATAGGGGGTAATTCATGCGGGTGCATTTCGCATTTATACTTCTGGCTATTATTCCAGCCCCTGGATCAGCCATGATCTACAATGTTCCATCTAGTTTCTCCACCATCCAGGCGGGGCTTGATGCGGCCACCGCAGGAGATAGTGTTCTAGTGGCAGCTGGAATATATGCAGGAAATGGCAATAACAACCTCGGCTTTGCGGGAAAGGATATTGTCTTGATTTCGGAGGAAGGTGCCGCAGCTACGATAATTGATTGTCAAGGTGAGCACTTTGGAATTTATTTTCAAAATCGTGAAAGCCGAAATTGTATAGTTGATGGATTTACCATTCGCGGAGCCGATCGCACCGCAATCGTGTTTGGGAATGAAGCGTCATCAACAGTCGCCAACTGCATTTTGAAGGAGAATACGAGGGGTTTATCATGCTCGGAGGCGTCCTCGTGTATGATTGATAATTGTCTCATTCTCTCGAATGGGAGAGGCGATGGGGCTGGCATTTATATTTCGCATTCCTCACCAGAGGTTAAGAATTCTATTGTTTCCGGGAACCGGGCGCCTGAGGCAGGTGGCGGAATACTGGTCGGGAATGGCTCAACATTAAGGCTTGATGGATGTTTAATTAATGGGTGTTTTGCAGCGGGTATGGGTGGAGGGATATTTTGTGGCGTTGATGCCTCAGCCCTCATATCAAATTGCACTATTTCGGGCAATGCGGCAATTAATGGGGGTGGTTTAATAACCGGCGGTGGATTTATCCAGCTTGAAAACAGCGTTGTGTGGGGAAATTTTGGAGGCATGGTCATATCGAACGGATCTGCGACAATTAGCTGCTCGGTGGTCGACACGGCTGAAATTGTAGAATGGGGGATTTCGGAGATTGAATATATTGGTGCAAATGTATTTTCGGATCCTTTGTTTTGTTACTGGATTGATGGTGGCTACGACCCTACGTCGGAGGGAGATTATCGAGTCGAATCTAGCTCTCCCTGCCTGCCTGAGAACAACCCATGTGGGGTACTCATCGGCGGGTTGGGGGTGGGATGCGATCTCCCAGATCCGACAATCCAAAGAAGTTGGGGATTGATAAAATCATTTTATGGTGGTCGCTGATGATATTGAAAATGCTGAGTCCGATCGGTTCTATAAGGGTGGAAAGCCCAATTATGCATAAGAGGCAAGATTCTCCGCAAATTCCATCCAGGATCTTAAGCCCAAAAACAGAGAGTGGTTAGAAGAGGGTTGCACCCGGGGAGCCGCGATGAGCCGCCTCGAAATGGGGTGGCTCTTTTGGTTGACGCTGACGCCGGTAGCTTAGGACATTGGGGTTCGCTATATCTGTAAGTGTCATAGAGTTTTGCGGTTGCGGCATTCTGAACGGG
>JAHJDP010000121.1 GCA_018831195.1 Candidatus Eisenbacteria bacterium
AGCCCAACACCATTCGGCCAATTATAGTCGACCTGCCCATCTCCATGGCACTCACAGAAGTCTGAAAAATAGAATATGGAATCCCACCCCGTGCGAGTCGGTACCAGGGGTTAAGAATTGGGCGGGTGTATAAGATGCGGGCAGTAAGAGAACTGATCCTGCAACCCGCACACGGAGGCCCGTCCCCCATCTCTCCTGCAGCAAGGGAAATGTCAGTCAGTCAATTCTGACCTCCTATCATTGCTTTCGTGGCACACTATTCGGGACGGACAGCCGTCACTCCCATCCCAGGTCGTGTTCCTTGAGTAGGGTCGAGATTCTCCGACCGATCTCGGACTCGCTTGTTCCCATTTGCTTTAGCACTTCGATGTAGTTGGAGAGGGCGGTCCGAAAGTTGGGATGTTCGTGGCCCGTGCGCTCGGCGAAACGGATGAAGATGATCAGCTGACGTCTGCTGAGCGGCTCGGCCTCCCCCAGGCGGTTCGTGGCCTGAAGCAACTGCGCCAGGTTGTTGAGGGCCACGGCGACGTTCGGGTGTCCGGCCCCGAAACTCCTCTCCATGATCTCCACGACCCGGCGCATGAGCGGCTCGGCCTCCCCCAGGCGGTTCGTGGCCTGAAGCAACTGCGCCAGATTGTTGAGGTCTATGGCTACGTCCGGGTGCTCTGGGCCGAAGCTCTGCTCGTCGATGGCCAGCGCCCGGCGCTTGAGCGGCTCGGCCTCCACCAGGCGGTTCGTGTCCTGAAGCAACGAGGCCAGGTTGTTGAGGCGAATGGCGACTTTGGGGTGCTCTGGGCCGAAGCTCTGCTCGTCGATGGCCAGCGCCCGGCGCATGAGCGGCTCGGCCTCCCCCAGGCGGTTCGTGGCCTGAAGCAACTGCGCCAGGTTGTTGAGGGCTATGGCTACGTCCGGGTGCTCTGGGCCGAAGCTCTGCTCGTCGATGGCCAGCGCCCGGCGCATGAGCGGCTCGGCCTCTGAATGAAGCGCCTTGTGGAAGAGGAGAACGGCCAGTCGATTCATCAGCGTTGACGTCGGCTCCGAGATGGCAAGCTCGTCCGCCTGTCCCACAACTGCGGCGACGTGCGGGCGAAGCGGGTTCCACCGCGGCCAAGTGCGGACGTCTCCGGGAGAGTCCGGGGCGACATGGTCGAGCCACCGCAGTGCCAGCACGACCCACTCCCTTCGCTCGGCACCCGGCATTTGATTGCGAAGGACCTCCTGCATCACTCGATGAAGGCTGGTCGACTGCTCCTCTGCATCCCATCGAACCATGTTGTAGTCGGCAAGAGCAGTCAACGCACTCCGAGCCACCGGACTACGACGCTTCGGCTGCCTTTCCCCTGGACAAGGCAGTTTGACTGCGTCGCGCAAGATGGTCTCCGTGACATCGTCCTCTAAAAGGAACCGCGGAATCGGATCCGGCGCAAACCAGGCGAGCAGGCGCAGTAGGGCAACCTCGGTGACCCCCAGTTGCTCCATCGTCGTCTGCCAGGTCATGGCCACGCTGCGCGGGTACTTCATGAGTTGCGGGTCGTACCACTCCTGCACGGCTTGGTCGTGCGACCGCCAGGCGGCCAAGTACTCGCTCAGACTGCTGCGCTGGCGCGCGATGTACGCCCCAGCTTGCTCGAGGGCAAGCGCCAAACCGTCCAGCTCCCGCGCCAGCGCTTCGGCATCGGCGGGATCGCTCGGCAGCCTGCGACGGCCGCGTGCGGTTCGCTCGAGGAGGAACCGGGCCGCATCCTCCACAGCGAGCACATCAAGCTCCATCGGTTCGAAGGCTGCGCTCCACTGGGAACGACGACTTGTCACAAGAACGCTGCCCCCGGGAATACAGGAAAGCATCTCCTCGACGGCCTCGGCCCTCAGGACTGTCGACATTGTCCAGGATCAGCAGCCACCCTGGGTGCTCCTGCAGCCAGCGCAGGACGGCAGTTCTGCGGATATCCTCCTCGGGCGCGTCTCCTTCTGGAAGATCCAGCACGTCGGACCCTGCCAGAGCCGCCAGATTCCGCCGCAGGTTCTCCAGGGAGTCGGCCGTGACCATAAGAAGTGCGCTGTAGGAGTCCGCATACCTCCAGGCGTATTCCACAGCCAGTCGCGTCTTTCCGACACCGCCCAGCCCGTGGAGCGCTTTTCCCACGATGGCCAGGGCGCGACCCTGTTTCTCAGTCAGGAAGCTCTCGTGGAGCTTGGCCATCCAGTCATCCCGTCCTTTGAAGAGCGATCCCAGGGGAGGGTCGGGGAGTCGAACGGGTCGGTGCCGCACGGCCGGCGGAAGGACCTCCTGCAGGGCCGAGCGGAGAAGCTCGATGGTCAGCTCATCCCGTCCGTCAAAGTGGATCTCCGGATATCGTCCAAGCTTCTGCAATCGCTTGAGGTGCTCCTGCTGTTGTGCCTGCTGCTGCGCGTCGTGCACATATCCCTGATCCCGCGGGGCCACGGGCTTCGGATGGCAGATGAAGAGTTTCTTTCTATGGTAGACAGCGAGGTACGCTTCCCACTGTGTGTACGAGAGGACGGGGGGATCCGCATCCAGCACACCGCGTAGGGCGGGTAGCCTCTCCCCAAGATCCGTGTACCTGGCCTTGAGGTCGGCCACGGCCGGGGCACCGGCCACGCATCCCGTCGCGTCACCCGCGATGTGAATGACGGCGTCGCACATCTGGATGTAGTCATCGAGCTTTAGAAGCGTTGTCTGCCCAGACGCGATGAAGTCCTCCTGAACCTTCGCGGTCAGGTTGGGACGCTCGAGCGTCTTCCGAAAGGCGTCCCGGTACGAGCGAAACTCCGAGGTGACAGCTGACAGGAAGATCTGGACGTGCGGGCTCGCGTGTCGCTGATTCACGGTTCGAATGCCTCCGGTACAAAGGGCTTGTGGCGCCAACTGGACAATCACTCCCGACCCATCGCATTCTAGTGACTGTCTATTCCATGAATTCCATCCATCCTAAAATCCTCGGATCCTCCCCGACCAGACCCTTGTTTGAAACCCGGCAGGGTCGAGAACTGGCGCTGTTGTCCGTAGGACTCCCCTTGATGCAACGTTTCATGATCAATCTCCGCGGCACATGTGACGCCCCGATTTTCCATGATTCCAGCCCACACAGTCGCAGGTAGATGATAGCACTGAATGCGGCTCGCTGGAAGGTTCGGAATCGGTCGACGGCAGTGTACAGTGTCAGCGGTCGTTCAGGGACTGGATTCGCTCGGTATGGGTGGCTGACATGCAGCAGAATCGGTGGCCGGAAAGGACGGGAATACCTTTAAACTCGCGTCCACTGGCACGCCTATCGCCCTTCTGTCAGCATCCGCCCCCAACCCCTCTGGCCAGAGACAGCTGCGGGGAGGTTGGAGCGCAACGTTATCAGCATGATTGGCCTGGACTGATCACAATTCTCAAATTTGAAGAAAATACGCCGCTTGACAATTCTCGATTGGGTCAAATCCACGACTTCTGCCATAGGCCCCATAGCCACTACTGTTTCCATATTGAAAATTGGAAGCTGGGACAGGCGGCCTTTATCTACTCAGCTTCTCCGGAATCCTCAACACCTAGTAGAACAGCCACCCGGTCGAGCCAGTCAAGATCATCTTTGTCATATAGACTGAATAAACGGTGCCAATCATCGTCAGATTCTAGGGACTTCAGAAATGAGGCATACCCATCATCTTTCGGCGTTTTTTCTTCGTTGCTCATGGACATCCCCTCCACAGGGCCCATTAGTCATTCTAACCAATATTAGCACAAATTCTTAGAGATTTTCAAGGGTGTCGGATCATGAAACCCCACCCCATAGGAACTTGGTGCAGGGAAGTCCATCTGCCGAGGAGGCAAGCGAGCCGCGCCCACTCCCCAGGTACCAATTTGATCTCCAACGACCCTCCTGTCAAATAATTTGAATGCCCCTATAACACATTGCAAATCAACCAGTTATAATATGGGCACTCTGCTTCCCGTTTGGGGAATACACTGCTTTTTTGGCCGAACCCCTCCATTGCATGTCAAAGAGGGCTACATGCCCGGGTTTCATGGGATTCCGGACATTGAGTTAACGTCTGTATCAGGGGCTTCAACTCACTATTATCGGCCTTTGTTTGGAAAACCTTAGCCGGCAGAACTGGCATCTGAATCCCGTGTGAACATGCGGCCACTACTAAGGGCGCACCTGTCTCAGACCAACTCACTCTGAGTCCAATCTCCCCGACTAGGATCTTCGTATCCCGGCCATTGTCATCGAGCATCGATTCGAGGTACTGCGCCGCTAGGAGACGATAATCCATGGCAGCACCCTGAAGTGCCCACTCATTCAATATAACCACGGATGGGACGGGTTCAATTTCCGATAGAAGCCGTCTTACACCAGACAAACCAAGATGATTACTTAGCCCGGCTTCTAGCATCAAATCCGGAAAAGTAACCGAGCATACATTCGCAACTAAAATATCACAACCACCAAACGACTCCCAAATAGCGCGTCTGATCCCTGATCCAGCATCAGCAGAAAAGTACTCAGTATCAGATGTATAGCCAATCTTTACTTCATTCCCATCCTCAGATGTGAGTGTAATTAATAGCCCAGCAGAAATATCATCCCACCTAAAGCGGTGCTTCACCCTGATGGCTTCGACCCGCAAAACTGCTCCCCCTAATTCTCGCTCCCACATCTTTAGGTCACCTTCGCGCCCCAATTCCGATAGATAAGAAACCGCATTAACTCCTCCATATGATCTCGAGCATATTTGGCGTCGCATACAATCATCAACGGTTTTGCATTGGCCTAAGCCATTACATTCCTCGATCTGTCTTCTCAAATGTATGCGTGGATCCGGCTCGCTCTCGCACACGATCAGATCAATTCCCTTATCTGAGAATTTTCCATCCGCTCCAATATTCCTACTTCGTTCGTGACTCAATGCGAGTATTTGATCAAGGCTTGCATTATGATCCACGTGACTATGCGTTACAACTACAGCATCGATATCATCAAACTCGAATGGCGTAAAGAACCTTAGATTGCTAATATAGTCCACTCCAGGATCGATTACCAGACCGAATCCCCGAGCAGAGAGAAAGAGTCCTCCACCAAACAAGTTCTCCTCATACTTTGCCCCCTGGACAAGTGGATGGGCTGATGACCATCTTCGAACAACACACAGACAGTCGCGTTTTCCCAAAGGGTCTTTTGTTCTGTCCAGAATCAATGTACGAAGATCATTCCCATTGACGATAGGATCTTCGCTCATTGCCTTTAATAACTCCTGGACTCGCTTGTCATGAAATTTGCCATGCATTGAAGAGTCAAGTGGCTTCTGTACCATTTTGTATAATTTCGATAATCGATAATCCCTATTTTGAGATGATTCAAGATAGCTACGGGCCTTCAGCCAATGGTCCCTTGCGATCGATATTTCATTAGTGCCCCTAACTCCATCAATCGCATTTCGCGCTCCCTTAACCCTAAGTTTATCTATATTTTTATAGTACAATTTACCAATATTCTCAATCACCGTCTGCAATCGTGTACTCAAGTCAGCATAGGCAGCACAGCTGGTTAAGGACTCTAATGTGGTACTTGCCTCTTTAAGATGGCTAATTTCTCGGACGAAATAGCTATCGTTAATTAATCCAATTTTCATGTCCCCAGAATCAGCCTGGTTTGGCTCATTGGCTACTTCAATAGTCGCGGGATCTGAACGAATCGATTCAAGCCAACCGGAAGAGAAGAAGGCGAAGTAATCAGCAAGACCAATTGAATGTAGGATACGCCGAACATCCGTCAAGCAGCGTTTTTGATTCAGATGAGACATGGCTGGAAATGGTGATGATATTGTCGGAGGATTCCTTCTTAGAAGTGGTACCAGATTGGGTAGACATTGTCGAAAGAGATCAAGTGCCTCGTAGCCACGATCAGATCCTCGTGCTGCAGTCATCGTCAATGAAAGTAACACTGTAAACGAAAACAGGTCACCGGGGGCGGAGGCAATAAGTGCATCGCGAGCAAAAACAAAAGCATCTTCCCTAATTAGATGTCCAGCAACGATTGCATTCAAGTCCCTTTCTTCTCTTGTACCCTCAAGTAGAGAGGCTGCAATTTTTAACAGTTGCCCAGCCAATACAATTCGAGAATTTATCCCACTTGCATCTTTCTCCAATGTCTCGAGCATTTCGTCGAGAACTCTTCTATAACGCCTGACATCGATAATTTCACAGCATTTCTCACAACAAGAAAACTCATGGAACACTGACTTCTTGGCGACTTGCCCTTTATGGCTCCCTTCAGGCTCTTCGTTCATTGTCTGTCCCCGTTTGGATAAGAAGATCTCGTTTCTTCCAATGCGCATAGTCAAGAAGCTTGTAAAAGAAATGCACTCGGGCGTGGAAATATTTCCGTCGAGTTGCAGGATCCACTATGAATGTTCCTCCTCGCAAATCGACCAAAACCCTGGAGTGGTTCTTCTTCAGAATTGGTGCTCCATCTTTAGCTCTAGATATCCACTTGACATGATTTATTTCTTCATGTGCCCAAATTGTTTGACAATGATCAAGGATAAGTCTACGACAATAGTAAAAATCGATCAACGGACCGTGTGTATCGCTGCCGGGAATCGACTCCTTCTCCATTCCGGCAAGCGCCGACGACTTGGTTTTTAACCAATCGAGAAGAGGCTCACATTTAGCTTCCCTTAAAAGTAAAACAAGCGCAAGCGTTCTCTTGGCCAGAATTTTTAATGCACCCCAATCACCCATCAAATTCAATGATGAGTCATTTTCCTCACTAGAGAATATGGGAGAAAGAGATGAAAGCTTCATCTCACTTATCCATCTATTGATACTGGCAAGAGTAGTCCGCAAATCATATTCTCTAATCTCATCTGAAACAAGCATAAGGACAGAAAAGAAGCGAATGCAGATAATTAGCAGACTTTCACTGTTTTGTAACTCGAACTGGCCGCCGCGACAATGGTTAAGCCAGAAGTAGCATGAAAACATCGTTTTGTCATCAGAGCAGCAAAAGTAATAGGAATAAATGTCACAAATGACCTCGCCAAGTAAATACTGCGTGTCCTTTGCACGCTGGTGCCTAATTGCTAAGCGCGGAGCTACAGGAGGGCGTGAGGCTCCTAATTCGCTTTCTCTTTGCCAGAGACGCGTGCTAGCTAGGTTTAGGTCAATTAGTCCACGTACAGCCCATTCGTCTCTCAGCAACGAATGCGCAAGTTCATGACCAAACTGTAGCCATCCCTCGGGCTGCAATAGATCCAAGTGATTAAGGCGGATTATGGGCGATCTTAGTCCACTAAAACATTCGGGCGGATCGACTCCCTGTATAATGGGCAGGGCATATATATCCTTCATTTCCGATGCATGCAACATGGCATTGACAAAACCCGTGACTGCGCAAAGCAGATCCTGATAGGCACCTTTGAACTCAATTGACAACTCCGTAACATCTGCCGTTGCATATGTGCGTTCGTATGAGTTCTTCATCGAGTGCCCAACACGGTCAACAAACTTGCTAAGCCGCCTGCACAGGAAGCCGCGCTGTGATCGCGTTATATTCTCTGTCACTGCAGCAAAGCGAAGCAGTCGAAATGTCTCTCTAAACATTGGTATATAGTCTAGAAACAAATCAAAAAGAAGTGGGTCTTCAATACACATATCAAGCATTGATGTAAGATGAAGTATTTCAGTAATGACAGCCTTCGGAAACCCAAGATCCGCTTTTAGTAGTTTCTTTATCTCACTTTGGCGGTCAGAAAGCTTTAATAATTCTAAGGCACGATAAACCTCTCGGTGTACAAGTGGTCGTTGAATTTTCTTGATGCCAGCCCTTAAAAGAAGCTCAAGGGTAACGGGTGCCGCAAGCTCGGTAATTGAGTGATAGGTGTTATATTTTGGCAGTTTGCCTGGATTTGGATTGTCCAGCAGCCGTCTGTTCATCTTGCCATAAAGCTGCAGAAACTCTTGTGTACTATAGCATCCTAGGATTTGCCCAGTTGACAAATCCTTTCGCCCGAATGTTGCCCAATAAAGAAATGAATCTGGGTCGTCATCAAAGTGCAAACTTGAGGTTTCTTCAAGGACCCTTATGGTGTGTCCCGGTTTAGTTGTAATGGATGATGTTGCGGCAACCTTGTCATAGGATGGGGTTTGATTCTTCCTTGGAGAAGGGCTCTCTCTTTCGCTATTATAAGAGTTCCAGGTCTGGCCACAAATGGTCTGGGTAGTGGCAATCAAATGCCCCGTCATTAGATTCTCGGTGTCCCCATAAAAGGGCTCTATCGACTTGAAGTCTTGCTCAGTTGCCGACAATCCAAGATCATCAAATCGAGTTGATCTTACTAGCTCTATAAAGGTGGCAATCGAGGCGAATGACTTCGCATGAATTAAGAGGGTCAATTCATTCCAACCCAGAGATTCTAAAATCAGGACTCTCATGTCCTTGGTATTCATATCTCCGCAGCATTGGATAATACTTCCGATAGTGCGATATAAGAGTTTGTTCCCAAATGCGATGCGCAGCAGCGCATTAAGTTTGATTTGTAATATACCAATTAGCGGAAATGACGTATAAATTGGCGCCTCTGGGGAATAGAATTCCTTTGGATCCAAAATGAGCCTTGCATGGCCCGAGTGATCATCTCTTACTGTTAAATCTGGGATAGCGTGGACAAGCAATTGTTCAGCTGTAATACTATCACACTTTCCAAGATGCGAGGCGACCTCGAAATCATCGATTAGGGTGATCAGACCAACATCAAAGGGACCCCACAAGGAGAAGACATGCGCTCGGTAAAGCCAATCGGCAAGCCCCTCTTCATCTTGTCCCTCCTTTACCCGATGATATTTCGATATGGTATCTCTTAGCCGTAGATTGTAGTTATCTAGTATTCCGCCGCGTTCCGCAATTCTCTTGACTGCCTCCCGATCCCTTCCATGGCGAGTAGCGAAGAGGCTGACTAACAACCCATAGTCAACATGCTTACACTTACTTTCCCCAATTCCCAATCTCTTTGCCTCCCGATGCTTCAAGAACCTTGATGTCAGATCACTCCACCCAATCCCTTGAAATGTATTACCTAAATAGGCTATTGGGCAACCCCCAAAATATAGTCAAACACGACAGCAGAATGCAATATCAATCGCCCCTTGTCGGCCCCAGCTGATTCCCTTTTGCGCGGACGACATGAGACGAAAATCGTAGGATCTGGAAACGTCGCCGCCAAATTTCTCACACCGGGAATCCAACGATTCGCTCCTAATGAACTGCCTCCCATTCGTGCCAGGAAATAGGGTGGTGAACTCAGTTCCCCGCTCTTCTAATCTAATCTCGTCTTACTCAAGCACGCCAGGCCCATGTGATGGCCTAAAACCGCCTTAATTCCCTCGCAATATCGCTTGCAAGATTCATATACTTTGCAGTATTTGAGCCAGTTGATGCAAGCAAAAGCCGAGTCCAAAGCCAAATTTATGTCGGTTACTTCGTGTCCTTTCCCTCAGACGAAACGTGAATGCCTGAGGGTGATGGTATTTGTCTCGATACTATTGCAAAGCTAAGCGCGAGGAGACCAACGACGGCATTTTGTATTGACCAGAAACTGGACCAAAGTACAGCAGCAAACCTCATTAATTCCCCCTCTGTTGCCACCGGGATCGACCATTATACTACCCTTTCTCGCAGCCGTTCTAGCCCTCCGCACTTCCTTCTGGCACATAACGGTTATTCCTATAAATCTTGAGCCAACTGATTATAAATCCTTTCGATCTCGGTGGCATAATGCCTGGCAATATCCTCGTTATGCATAAAAAACACATTCTCATCGTTGTAGCGATTGGCATCATCCGTGTAGTTGAAGCTGCAACTAATCGCCACCTTCTTGTCAATCACCATCATCTTTGTGATGAAGCTTACCTGCCTTATCGAACCCTTGGACAACTGGCACCTTGTGCAGCTTCGCCCCCTTGGCAAGCAACGCTGGATGCGGTGAGTAGTCGTGGGCCGCCTGCGCCCTATCAAGAACCCCCAGAACCTCAACGCCTTTCTCCCTGGCCGCCAGCAAGGCATCATCAATCGTTGATGATCCCGAGGGGGTGAAGCTTGCAAAATGGTTTAATTTCGTCTTGCCTGTGGTCCAAAATAGACCTGAAAACCGTCGGCCTCAAAGTCCATAGCCCACCCCTTAGCAGCCCCGTAATGCAATATGTGCCATTACATCAACTGCCACACGCGTGGACATAGACTATTCTGGCAAAGCGAATTTCAGGTCAGGGAAGCAGAGAATATTGGGCCGCACCATACCACAATTCAAGCACCTGCGTCCCGGCCCAGAGGCATTGTAATCGAGTCATGCAGGGATTGTCAATTGGTTGCCACAATTATTTGTATCTGGAAAGAACTGGGGTACCAGTTGCCCGGCCCAGTGTAGAACGATCCCCCCCGCCGACCTCGACGGGTCCTGTGGTATCTCCGCTTCAATGTTAGGAGACGGGGAGATTATGGCATGGATTGAGGTGGATTTAAAAGGGTGCCCGATCTGATCCTGATGCCGTGCCCTCATCCGAGCCCGGTTTTTGTGAATCGGCGGAAGGAGAATCGGGGGATGGTGCTGGAGGCGTTGCGGGAGGTTGCTGAGAAGTTGGGCTGAGCGCCCCACCCTCCCTGGCCGCCCCTGCCGCAGGCGGGTTGGGGCCAGGAGCGAATCGGGCCCGTATGGGTGAGCGGCTTCTACCGGAATCAGTGGCCAGATTGGACGGGAATACGCAGGTCTACCGAGGATTTCCCTTGCGGTAGCCGGGGGATGTCTCGGCGACCTTTGGCAGTGGCTCAGCCCCCTGTGACACCGCAAATGCATCCGGCCAGCCGCCGTGCTTCTCGATGACAACGTCGATCTCCCTCATCAAGCGAATCGTTTCGGAAAGGGCGACTATAATCTTCTGGTAATGTATAATATCGTCTTTGGAAAGCGTACGACCCTTGCGGTCCTTGAGCCACTTATTGCAGACCTGGTAGCCGCCGATGTGGAAGTTCCACACCTCCTCGCGCACGCCCTTGAAGCCGGTGGTCTGTGCCCTATCCAGCCAAACGGTGTTCGTGGACCAGGACACCTTTTCGACCTCGGGTGCGTGCCCGCCGAGATACTCGGCAATCTGCCGGTCGAGCTTCGGAGATTCGAGCAGATGCAGAGCAACGAGTTCACCGCCAAGCCCCCCCAGCGCGCGGAAGAGTTCCTGACTACCTGTCAACGGCAATCGTGGAAACTCAGTCTTTAAAGACGCCGCGTAACGATGCCGGTAGCCGGGACTGTGAAACACTGCATAGGCGTAGTGCAATATGTCTTCCGGGGTGACCCCCTCCGGCAAGCCGTACTCGCCTTTCTGCCGGAGGTTCAACTTATCCGCGAGACGCCGCAGGAACTTCAGCGCAATGTTCGGCCTCCCAGTCCTGCTGCCCAGTGCAAGCTCTCCCTCAGCGTCGAAGAGATAGAGCGGGAAACCTGAAGCATTGTCGCGCGTGCTGACGACGCTCTTGTCCGCGAGCGTCGCAGACACCCAATGGCCATTTGTTGCCTCAGATCGATTCTTGCCGAGAGATATCAGAACTCTGTTTCTCCGGCTGCGCAGGACATTGGTTGAACTAACCGGCGCCATTTGCCAGACAAGCGTTGGGTGATAGAAAATCCAACGCCTATCGAAACAACGATATTCAATAGGCTTTATATGGGCCGATATATCATGGATTGCTGCTAGCTTTTCTCTTGCCGCATCAACGTTCCACCCTGTCTTCAACGTGATGCCGAAGTGTTCCGCCCACTTCTCGTTTGAGCCGCGAAAGGCCCTAACAGCCTTGACGTTTTCGAGAACAACAGCTTTGTCCAGATCCACAACCAAATGGTCTCGGTTGCTCGCGACGAGTGTTGAGAATCGCGGAAACACATCTGCGATGGTGAACTCGTGTTCGGTTGAGACCTTGTCGCAGCTCTCCCGATGCAGCCACCAGTCACCAGGCTTGGGCTGTGTCTCCTCCCAGCCAGAATCACTTAGCGCCAAGTCAGTGCTGAGAAGTCCGTATTTCTCTTCTCGCGTCCCGATTACCTCCCGGGAGAATGCCGGCTCCGCCGCTCCAGCCTTCGAGCGTCGTGCCACCGCGAAGGATATTGCAACTCCTTGCAGGATGTCGAAGACGTTCTCATCAGCAGCCAACCTCGCGACTCGCCGTGACTCCTCGCTGCTTCCCCAGAGGTCAAGCAGGTGTAGCTGACGAAAATGCGTCGCGAACCACTCTCTCAGTCCGACCAGAGATTCTGAGTCGAGAAACATCCGATTGGTGATCATTCCCAGCACGCCAGATCCCGGAGGGAATAGCCCGGTCGCCAACCCTAGGAATTTCACGTAGTCATCATTCAGGTTGCGCTCAAGTTGGAGGGCATTCCGAGCGCGAATCTTTTGGCCATTTGCATATCGGAACTTCTCGATGTGGGCTTTGGCCGCAGTGTTCAAGTTCATGCTGTATTGCGCATATGGTGGATTGCCAATGACCACGGTGAACCTGACGTAGCGTTTGACCTTGTTCACCGCTTCGGCTTCGTGTGCAAGCGCTGGGATCGCGAACTCGAATCGCCCCGAGAAGTCGTCTGCTGGCTCCAACGCATTCGTCAAGTAGACCCGCGCCCGCTCGTCGCTATCGAAGCGGTAGCGGGTCTCGTATAACTTGAGTCCAATCTTGAGGTGCGCAATGGCGTAGGGCGCCATCAGCAGTTCGTAGCCGTGCAGGCGGGTCAGTAGGTGCTTCGGTACGTACTCGTTCCATAGCGCGTCGATCTTCTTCTCGCCATGCCCTTGCGCCTTCCACTTGGCGACGAGCGTCTTGTGGATGAGGTCGATGGCCTCCACGAGGAAGGTGCCGGTGCCGGTGGCGGGGTCGAGGATCTGGATGAAGTCTTGGTCGGGTGAGACGCCGTCGGGGATTTTTAGATCCTTGTGGCGCTTCGCCATCTCACCCCAGGTGGCCGTGTCGGCGAGGCCATCCGCGAGGCCAAACTCGGTGCGCAACAGCTCGTCCACCGAGCGCACGATGTAGGAGACCACCGGGCGCGGCGTGTAGAAGACGCCGCGCTGCATCCGCTTCTTGGCGTCGTACTCCTTCAGGAATAGCTCGTAGAAATGGATGACCGGGTCTTCTTGCGGATTCTTGTCACCGAAGTCGAGGACGACGGCCTCCATGTTGGCATCGTCTAGCAGGTCGACTACCTCGGAGACTCCCAGCTCGTCAAAGTCAATGCCCGCACCGCCCGCCTTGCCGCGCCGCCCGCCCACCTTCAGAAAGGTTTCCATCAGCTCGCGCAGGAAGGGGTTGGTCCTCATATGGGCGGCGAAATCGTCGACCGTCTTCTTGTGCGGGTCGGCGATTCGCGCGGAGAGCAGGCCGTACGCGATCGTCTGAGCGTACATATCGGCGAAGCCGTCCGCGTCCAGGTCGTGAACGAGCGCCTCCTGAAACGCTTTCATGAGCTTCTTCAGCGAGCCGCGGTCGGTCTCGATGGCGAGGGCAGTCTTGATGCGGTCGCGGATGTCACCTGCCAACTTGGCCAGGCGAATAGAAAGTTCTTTCGAGGTAGCGACGACCTCACGGTGGCGGAGCGTGAAGGCGGCGCTCCACTGCTCACGCCAAACCTTGACGTCGTCCTCATTTTCAGGCCAAGCAAGCTTTTCGCACAGTTCCCGGGCGACGGCGTCGAGGTGCAGGTCTGTATCAAGGTTGTCCCAGCCGAGCACTTTGAGGGTCGGGAGATCATGGCCGACCCTTGCCTTCGAGAAGTGGGCGAAGGTGATTCGGCGTTCGCTACCCTCGCCGTAGTTTGAAATA
Source organism: Candidatus Eisenbacteria bacterium (assembly GCA_018831195.1). NCBI lineage: Bacteria > Candidatus Eiseniibacteriota > Candidatus Eiseniibacteriota bacterium. The sequence continues at coordinate 13,869 of JAHJDP010000121.1, forward strand.
AAGAGTAGGTCATCCGCAGCCCAAGCCCTGCGCTCCGCCTTGTTGGCAGAGGCGCGCTTTTTTTGTGCGACTTGGCTTAAGATGCGGCGTAGTGCGACGACAGGCAGCCTTTTGGGCTCGAACTTGATAAAGAAGATTCCCCAAGGCTGGTTTGGGGCCAGCGGGCGCAAACGTTTAATCTCCTGAATCTTGGCAGAATTCTTTTCATCGATACCCAATTCATCCGGCGTGAAATCGAAGAAGAGATCGTCAGCCTCCTCGAACGAGTCCCGGGCGATTGGCCAGCCCATTTCGTCACGCAAATATGCAATCAATTGATCAAAGCGTTTGATCTTCGCGAGTACAGCGCGGTGGTCAGTTGACATTGGCCTAGTCCTCGTTCATTTCCATCCAGCACTTGAGCATGGGTTTCACGCCAACGGGAGCATCCACTCGCTTGAGATAGGTGTTTTTGATGTGTTTGAGGACCTTGGAACGGATGCCTACGAGCGTTTCCTGCTCCATGGCGCATCGGCGCGGTGTATTTGTCTTAGAGCGGATGCTCTCGATAATCTCACCCGGTTCCTCAAGGATCATCTCGCGATTAAGGTCATAGAGATACCACCGAGTAGTCCCGGCTTCATCGGTGAACTCGTTCTTCTCCTTGTCGAGTGCTGGGAGCCCGTAACAGAGAAAGACGCCTTGCACGCCCCTCGTGAGTTTCTTGCGGCCACTGTAGATGGCACCGGGAAAGGCCCGCAGACGGGTCTCCAGCTCCGGATCGACCTGGAGCAACGCCTGGTATTCGAGGTGCATGTCCTCCACCGCGTTACGTGTGCCCTCATAGGTGTGGTTGAACTCCTTCAGCGCCTCAAAATCGTCTTCCGGCGTCAAAAGCTTTCTGCCCTCTATGCCGAGGGTCTTCGAGATCATCAGGGTCTTCCGAGTGACTGTAGCGTAAAGCGAGAGGATTCGGTTCAGCTCGTCGGGCGGCAGGAAGTTCCAGAAGCTGACTTTGCCACGGGAGTTCGCGACTTCCGGGTGGTCGGCGATAAGGCGCTTCTCGATCTCAGGGTTCATGCGCCGGTCCACGCGGCCGATGCGTTGCATCAAGCGTACGGGGTTCCAATGAATGTCGTAGTTGATCATTCTGGAAGCATCCTGGAGGTTCAACCCCTCGGACAGGACATCCGTGGAGATGAGAACGCGGGTCTCCGGGCGACCCTCTGCTGAAAGCTCGGCGGATGAGGTGCCATTATAGTAGGGTGCAAAACGCTGGATAACGTCTGCGCGGTTGGTCTTTGTGGCGCTGTCCACCTGAGCGACACCGTCAATGCCCGCGTCATCAAGCCAGCGTTTGAGGTAGCGGGCGGTGTCGGCGAACTCGGTGAAGATGAGTACCTTATGGCCGAGGAGTTCCTTCGAGTTGAGTTGACGGATCAGCTTTTGAAGCTTGTCGTCGTGGCGTGGCTCGAACTTCCGAGCTTCCTCTAGGAAATGGACGATCTGCCCGAGATCACGGAATGTCTCCGTCAACATCGCAGGGAGATCGTATTCTTTCCGATCAAGTCGTTCGACTGCGTCGAGCATTTCCTGGGGAACGAAATCGTCATCTTCCGATTCCTCGTCGCCCGTGCCCCAAAGCTCCAGTTGACGTCCAGCCGAGTAACCGAGGATCTCTCCGTTGTCTGTCTTCCAGCGCTCCAGTTTCTTCTTCTCAGTAGTGGTCTCGCTGTGAACCTCCACAAAAGCCAGCAACTTCTGCAGCAGGCGATCGCAGGAAAGCTCGAAGGCGGCGACCGAACTTTCAAAACGCTTGAGGAAGTTTGTTCGGATGAGACCGACGACCTGCTTTTGCCGGTTCTGCTCGAAGGGATCGATTTCTTGATCAGGCCCTTTGTACCAGTACAGGGGATAGTACATAGGCAGAGCAAAGAGCGGGTTCTTGCCAGCAAAGGCATTCTCGAACATGTCGAGCAGTCGACCATACGTTCGGCGGATCGAGTATGCGGCTACCTGGGGCGGCTTGCGCTCCGGAAATACAGCCGTCTTTGCGGATTCGCGGATCTGGCTTTCGCGGGCGTAGGCACGGCTTCTTTGAACCACGAGCTGACGGAAGATCTCGTCTGCGGCGAGAATTTCCTGCGCCTCATTAATATGCTCTGCGACATTGGTGATCTCATGGCTGACACGCCCGCGCAATATCTTCTCCATATTGTTGAAATGCGCGCGGAGGTTGTTCACACCAAGTGTACGAGCGAAGTAGGCTTCATCGCGCCGAGTGAAGAGTTCCGCCATATGCCGGAAATCGCTGAGGCGGTTGTTGATCGGCGTAGCGGTTAGCATGAACACAGTCTTCGGGCGCACGGCATTGTCCAAGAGATCGTAGAGCCGGTAGTAGCGCGAGGGTTCGATGCCATCTTCGGCATCGCCTTGTGAGCCCAGGTTGCGGAAATGATGCGCCTCATCGATCAAGACCACGTCGGCAAGTTCAGCGATGCGCTGAAAACGCTCCGGAAAATCGCCTTTGCGGTTCAAGTCGGTATGACTAAAGACGGCGAGGTTACTGAAGTCCGCGCTACCGCCGACACCCCCGATGTGTGGCAGCCACTCGTACAGGTGCGGTTCCCAAACACCCTCTTTGGTTGCTTTGGGAGCAAATAGGACCACCCGCTTCCCCTCGTGCAGGATGAGGCGCTCGATGAGCATCAGACCGACAAAAGTTTTGCCGAGACCAACTCCATCACAAAGGAAGGCCCCACCATGCTGGCGCGCGATCTTCATGAGCGCCCGGTAAGCTTCCTTCTGATATCGGTCGAGATGGCGAAACATCTTCGAGTGGGTTTCGTCCCATTCCGTGGCTGTCAATTCATGGCCGCGGAAGAACTCCTGCAAAGCCTTGGCGTAGACATCGAACGGTGTGTATTGGCGCGTATGGCGATCGATGGTTTCAATAACTGTTTCTGTCACCTCGGTCGCCTCATTCCAGTGGGTCTCAAACCACTCCTGGAGCTGGGCGACTTCCCGCGCACTCTGGATCTGGACGTTTAACTCGATGTTTTTCGTGAGGCCAGGTCGCGTGAAGTTGCTGGAGCCGACGAGGGCTTGCGAGCCGACCACCTCGAGTTTGGCGTGTGTGATGTAGGTTTTGGCGTGGAACTTGTCCTTGTCGTAGACGCGGCATTCGATCTGCCCGGAGCGAAGGGCCTCCAGGATCGCCGGCACGCCATGAAGGAACGGGTTAGACTCCTTGTCGGCCTCGACGCTTCCGTCGAGGATCTCCGCGGCGCGCGAGCGAACAGTCTCAAGAAGTGCCTTGCGCGTGCGCTGGGTCATCTCCGAACCCATCAAGATCCGGATCTTCTCAAGTCCTTGCCACTTCCCGTCCAAAGCCAGAAGAGCACCGATCTCGAAGAAACCGGTCGCGATGTCGAAAGCCTTGGCGATGCCCGACCATTCATCAAGATAGCGCAATCCCGTCCATCCGGAGACGCTGTTGTCGACGATGAAAAGGTCGCGGCCTTTGGATTCAACGGTCATCTTGATCTCCACGTTGAGCTGCAATTCTGGTCGGCTCGCCCAACATTGGTTTGAAGCCCGGGTCTGCCTGGCTCTACCCTGCCAACCCGGAATGATCCTATCTCATCTCCCCCCTGAGCGCCAGCGCCATGAAATGCGGGATCGAATGCTGCGGAGATACGTTGCAGTCAGTCCCACCGCCTTTCCGGTTGGAGATGTTGTCAGGTTCTATGGTAGCATTCTTCCGCATAGCTCCTCCCGCTGTCATCATCCTGGCAATATGCATTGGATCGATTATCAATATGGCCATGGAGCCTTTATTTTATCTTGTTGCTC
>JAHJDP010000122.1 GCA_018831195.1 Candidatus Eisenbacteria bacterium
CATCGGTTCCGGACAAAGCGCATGTTCTGGTCCTACTGCGGTTTTGGTGTCGTCGTTCGTTCGTCATCGGATTGGATCCGGAGAGACGATCAATGGGTTCGCGGAAAACTGGATCATACCCGTGGATTGAACCGTGAATTCAACCACATGCTGAAGGCCAATTTAAAAGGCGCGGCAACGACGATCATCATCCACACTCGATCCCTGCACCCGTTGCGGGATGATTATGAGCGTCTGCTGCGGAACGGTACGAAACCAACTTTGGCGAAGATGACGATTGCCAGAAAGATTGCAGCGATCGTCTTGGCGATGTGGAAGAGAGAGGAGAGATACCAACCGGAGATGTATCGACAAGCGATGTAGCCTGGGGCAGTAGGTCGAAATCAGGGTTTTAATATTCCCGGATCCTGCGGTTTGTCGATCATCTCCGCGCAAGAGGTCGAGGGGAAGGCTCAATGTCACGGCTGGGTCCTCCGGAGTAGAGGAGAGACTCCAAGCGAGAGGATAGCCCCCCTCGCAGAACCGAATGAAGCGATGGCCATAAAGGTCCCAATGGAAGGCTGGTTCAATCTTTGCTGCACGAAGAACAAACTGGCTTCGAAGGCGGGCATGGCGCAAATGGCAATAGGGAGACGGGAATGAGATCCATTCGTCTATTGTGCAAGGGAGTCATCATGGGGACGTTCGATGAACCCGTCATCGAGCGATGGGGAGATTTTTGTCTTGACATCTCTTTCTATGGAGGCTGTGACAAGCGCCCTCGATAGGGTCAAAATGTCGTTAGACATCTATATACTAACTCCCGAACAACTTAATTATAAACTCTCCGGCCTTGGCCGCTAAATCCGCGGCGCCATCCACCGCGATGCCCTCGAGTACCTGTTTAATGGCAGCTAAGCTGCTTCTAACAATATTTGCTTTTGGTTTTGGAGATCTACCTTGCGCTTCAATTGTATCGATTTCGCACTCTATTTCCGATTTTTCATCATCTCGTATAGCCGGAATCTTTAGGAATTCTTGCACTTCATTTAGAAAACCGGCCAATTCTTCAAGCCCCGCAGGCACAACTAATTCTTGTCGGCTGTCCACAGTGCCTTGTTGGATCTGAGATTTTTCCATATGCCCAATATGAATAATATTAACTGCCGGCGGAAAATATGTTGTGGCCTCATCAGGCTTAGACAAGGACTTTTCAACTTCGACAATACCTCTATGGGTAAGGGATATATTTCCTCCAAGATCTGAATATTCAAGCAAGCCTTCGCCTTCAAGATATTCAACGATACTTTGCGTCTCACTGCGTGGCCACCCAAACTCCTCGCCGATTCCCCACATGCTTACAGCTTTGCTCCTGGTTCCTTCGCATAAATCATACAACCGATGTATCAATTTTAGACGATTCGTTCGCTTTTCATTAAGATCTGCCATTAATCCCCTCCCGTTTTTGTAATGACTTGTTATTCAACGTCTTGAATGTTGTTCTTTTCTGCCAATTTTTCTCGAAGGCGGTTTCGCAAGATAGCCGACAGGTATTTCGCCGCTGCTACATTGTGATAATCTCCCCTTGTGTCATGCGCTGTTTTCCAAACGGAATACTCAACATATTCAAGAATATCAAGATAGCTTATTATCTTTAGCGCTTGGCGAACGAGTTGCCTCGGAAATTCTCGAGAGGAGTACTCATGAGGACAGTCCTCTATTGCAGTTACAAAATGCCCCTCAAGCTTTTGAAGTTCCTCCTGTTCCCTTTTTCTCGAGAGTTCCTTGACATGATTGTATTCGGCCAACTGCAACTCTCTCTCTGCCAATAGAATTGCCGCTTCATGAAGATCGCGCTCGCCAGGAACTGCTTCAAGGAGTGTTGCGCCCTTTCCACGATTGCATTCAAAGCAGGATGTCACTAAATTTTCAATTTCATTGTCACCACCTTTGGATATAGGAATAACGTGATCGACCTCTAATATGACTTCAGGGGTTTTGCGCCCACAATACCGACAGGTGAAATCATCACGCTTGAATATTTCAAATCTTATCTTGGGAGATAATGACATTATAATTTTACCGTTTTATAGAATGTCTACGCACGGCTCACCGGTGAGCGTAGCGAATCCGGTGAAGCCGATTGTTGGCATTGGTTTTCTATTGAAAACCATTAATTGTCTCGTTTGTCTACGTCATTTCATAGTTATCTATGTGAAATCTGTAACACCTTGATTTGGATGTCTCCGAAAGTATTGTCATATCCAGGGTGTAATGCAAAGGATATAATGACCCTACTTTTTCACTTTTAGCGTTTTGTTATTGGATTTTGGTTTTGTAAAATTATTCTGATTGATATCCACACTTGAACTTATCCATGCTCTAACTGCTGTATACCCTTTAAGGTTGGTAATATCTACGATGTTGCCCATTCCCTCTTTGACGAGCTGATTAAACATCCAAGTGGATACATCATAGTGTGCAACAATACCTGATGGACGTGCGCAACCTTCAAGACGACTGGCCAGATTTATTATCGAGCCCGCATAATCAATCGCATGACCATAGTCAAGACGCCATGCATGACCCTTTGCTATACCAACTCCAAATTCCAAGTCGAGTACCCGTTTCGAGTAACAGTCAAGTTCAACTGGGAGTAAATTTCTAAAGTGAAAATAAAACCTTTTGCACATCTCATCGATTGCGAGAACTATTTGTTGACTGAGATTACCTTGAGCTGGGAAATCAAGATGTGCAGGAATTTCCCATACGATCATCAAGCCATCGCCGAGGTTTTTGTACATCGAAGGGGTCATAAACTCCGCAATTTTCAAATGATTCTCATTAGGTGTGGTGTACTTTTCGTCCAATTTCTTAACAAACCACGCAACGAGGCCTTCGTTAAAGACAGTAATGTATCGCCGAAGAAAATTTTGAATCTTACGATCCTGCATTTCCTGTTGCAGCTCATGACAATATGCGGTGAATCCACGAACATCAGCGAAACAAACGATAATTTCTGAATCTGAAATCGTTGGCTCAAATGAAGCCCCAAGGAATTGCTTGAATTTCAAGATCTGACCAAGAGCATCAAAGCGATCCTTAAGTAAAACGTCCTTTTGGTGATTCTTGCTATCAATTTCAGTCTCATTGCTTACTGTTGTGGATTTACTTATTTTCTTCACATTTGGTCTGCTTTTTGGTTTGCGATTTACTGTTCTCGATTTTGAACCTTTGGTTTTACGCTGAGACTCATTTGCCATCAGTATTCCTCCTCTCAATTCTTCATAATAGCACTGTCTGGTGAATTCCCTTGTGGTCCGCCAACGCCAAGCATCAGCGGGGAGCGAAGCGAATCCGCTTCCGGGTAGGAGCCGGAGTTACCTCCGGCGCCCCCCACAGTCCCGGACGTGAAGATTTCCCTCATCCGGTTCCTCGGTTCCCCGTTATATCCGGGGAGTCTCACAGCGATCGCCCGCCGTGAGCGCATGGCCGTTGCTACCCATTTCAGCACGAATGTACTATCCGCGGTCGCGGCAGGGGAAACACCTGCCTGATCATTGTATCATAGTCGTCCCATCTTATGTATCCGTTTCGCGTGCGTCGTTCCAGCCAGTGTTTTCATGCCTTGTCCACATACTCATACACAACTTCCAGTGCCTTGTAGTTGCCTCGGATTCCGTAGAAAGCATAGTGGCCTTGGAGCTTCGCCTTCAAGCGTTGATACTGCTCGGGGATGCTCCAGTGCCGGTGGTCGCGGCACCACGCCCATATCGCTCTGTGTGCTCGCGCCATGCGTGCACGCCGCGTTTTGCGTTTAATAGTCCATCCCCCTTTCCGTGTCTTCCCCCAGTAGTGGGTGAATCCGAGAAAGTCGAATGTCCCGGTGCCCTTCCCTGCTTTCCCTTCAGGTTTGCCGAATTGAATCAGACGGCTTTTGGCCGGGTGTATCGTAAGTCCGAATCGGGAAAACCGCTTCGGGAGGACCGCGAATACGCGCTCCGCGTCCGTGTGCTCTTCGCAGCCGATGATGAAATCATCAGCGAAGTGTAGTATAAAGCTCCTTCCGCTTAGGCGCGGTTGCACGGCTTTCACAATCCACTCGTCCAGCACATGGTGTAAGTATATGTTAGCCAAGATGGGCGAAATCACGCCCCCTTGGGGTGAACCGGTTTCGGGCTGGCGTAACTGGCCCTCTTCCAGTACTCCAGCATTGAGCCACTTGCCGATCAGTCGCCGTAAGGTTCCGTCGTTGACCTTCTTTTTGAGGAAGGTTCGTAGGTGTCCGTGATCGATTTCATCGAAATAGTTACTGACGTCCGCATCTACAATCCAGCTGATGTTCAGTGTCAAGCATTGTGTCCGCAAGGACGATAAGGCTTGATGCGCACTTCGGCCCGGCCGGAATCCGTAGGAAATGTCGTAGAACAGCGGTTCGTAAACCGCCTCCAGGAGCATCGCCACGGCTCGCTGGACAATTTTATCTTCCAGCGAAGGAATCCCAAGGGGCCGGCGTCGGCCATCTTCCTTCTCGATCCACGCTCGGCGTACGGGAGGGGCCTTATATCGTCCCTCGCGGAGTCGCCTGTGTAATCCTTCGAGATTGATTGATAGGTTCAGCTTGTACACTCGCCAAGTGACCCCGTCTATACCGGGGGCTGCTTCGAGGCGTACGCGCATAAACGCTTCCCGCAGAAATTCCATGGTCATGTGATGGGCCAAGGTCGTGAACACCCGCCCTGGATTGCGTGCTGATTCCTCCGCAATCCGCGACAGGGTCGTTGACACAGTTGGTGAACTCAAAGTCTCTCCTGTGTTTCGCCATCGCGAAAACCATGCCCGGCATCACCTTTCCTCCAGCGGGTCGCTTGGGCTTCACTTCCCCGCCTTCATCGGTAATATGATCTGCTAAGACTGCCTCTGCCCATCTCGGTCGGTTCGCTCTTCACTCCCTTCCGATACCTGTGACTCTTTGCTTTCGTGTTCCCGCCCACTGGGGCAGGCTCGCCTGAGTCGGCGGTCCCGGTCTTCCCTCAGACGCCGGGGATTTTGTTATACCGGTTCCCATGGTCTTCCGGCTTCATCTGTGCAGGAGACAGGAGGCCCTCCCGAGTTCCCGGGCCACCCTCCGTGCACATGCCCCGTTCTCAGATCCCGGCGGGAACCGTCCACCTTGCCATAGCGGTGACCGGTCTGCTGTCTTCCGGGCCATTCAACCGTCGACTTTCAGCGTCCCGGAGGACGCTTATCCTAAAGCCCGCAACTATACATATTTCGGGATTCAATAGCGCGGCCTGCGCACTCGCTTCCCCTCTGCTTCGCACACCTCCTCTCAGAGATCGCACTTCGGGTCAGCTTCCGGCCTGGTGGCTAACCTTTGGCCGTGTGGTTATCCCTGCCTTCGGCAGGTTTACCTATGGGTGACTGTGACGCATTTCAAGGGATTTTGTCCCTATCCCAACGTCCCGAGCTTGGCTCGGCGCGAGAATGTAATTGTTGTGCCCACACTTCACCCGAATAATCTGCCTCTTGATAGGTTGAGTTTGGTTTCTTCAACTATTACATGACCTGCCGACATGTCAGACACTGTTATACTCCTCCTGGAACCCACCCACCACATGCAGAACTTCGTCGAAGTTCGGTACCTCGTCAAAGAACATCTCGTCACGCATTGCTTGGTAATCCTGGCGCCATTCTGATTCCTGTTCCGGCAAGGGCACTAAGCGGAGCGAACCTCGACACAGTGTGCTGTAGTCCATCCACGACCAGCTGAAATAGATCTCTCGGTGCTGAGCCGCGCGGGCAAAAATCTCGTCGCGATTGGCTGCCCTCGCGGCAATGCCCTTGGTGATTAGGCACCAAAGATCGTAGTAGTGGCGGGCAATGCGCGCATCTCTCTTCTTCTTATGAACAGGACGATAAGTCTCTTCGTGCACCAGCATGGCTTTCTCCCAGAAAGTTCTTTCCGGTGCCAAAGCCCTTACTCGGAAGTTGCTGGAGCCGAGAACATCTGGGAAAGCATCGAAGAGGTACGGGTATATTTCCTTTTCTTCGACAGGCTCGTTGTCTGACCGGGCACCCAGCTCGATTTTCACCACGCGGCGAACGTAGGCATGAGTATCGGGCATGGCTATTGGGTATTTGAACAATAGTGTCTGCCTGTCAGGGTCTTCGTCCTCCGAAGCTGGAACCAGCTCCCAGATGTCAGACTCCGGCAGAGTTGCGCCAATGCGAGCCGCCAACGCTGGCATCAAGTCACTATAAATCTTGGATTGCGCTGCTTCCCTCATCGCATCGAGACGCTTCTTCTTCTGTTTCTTACTGGGCGCGTCCTCGGGACTATCCTCGCCGCCGAAGCCGAGGAAGCCCTTGTCGATCACAATGTCGATGTCCTCGGAAAACCGGCTGATTAAACCCCAACACTTCGAGAGAGAGGTTCATCCCTTGAAAGTGAGGTTTTTAGCCCACTCGGGAAGGCCGAAGAGTTCCCTGAGAATCCAGCACACCCAGTAGTCCTTTTCCAGGGATGTGTCCGGCAAGTCAAGTTGAGCTTGTGCTTGTTGACACATCAAGCGACGGCGTTCGGCAGGAATCCTAAGGTATCCGTCCATCAGGATTGGCACTCCCTGGCGATCGCGCGGATAACATGGGCAACCCAGATCGGTGCGTAGTGGATGTCCTTCAGAAGTTGCTCCTTGCCCTTGGCATCTAGACTCCCTTTGAGGATTGACGTCACTCGATCATCGACGTGTCGCTGCCCCAACCATCGGAGCGCTTGGATGACTGTCCCGCTGATTCGGCCGGCCGTTGCCATGTTCCGGGGCGTGGTATGTCTTAGCAGAATCTGTCTACTTCCCACCTGCAGTTTCCGGGTGGGGCCGTCGGTAAGGAAGACGACCTTCATGGGTACTTGGTCGCTTAGGCCTAGGAGGTTGGCAGCGTAGGCCCCCGAAGGCTGGAGCCGTACGGCATCGCGGACCTCAAGGGCAGAAATAATCTGGTCTATCGAGGGAGCCAGAACGCCGAGTTGCGGATCCGTGCGAGGATAGTCGTACAGTCCCCTAGCCAGTTGTCGGATTGTGCCCTCATTTTTGTGGCGCCGCAGTGCGCTCTCCACAGCAGTGCGGCTCCCGACACCTTTGAAGTTAGCCGGGGTGAAGACCCATCCAAGCCCATGTCCACGAATGGATTTAAGTATCATATTGGCAACAGATTGCGCGTGTATTCTATCTTGATTCATGACGCAAAAATTAGCACGTTTTTGCGTCGCCGACAAGCTTCAAAATCGCCCTAAGTAGACTCATCTCGCCCGTGACTATTTCATGTGTCGCAACCCGGCCGACTTCAACCTGTCAAGGTGGCCGATTTCACAGGAACACGCACGGCTCCAGAATCGGTGTCGGCGCCAATCGATCATGCTGTTGTGTACGCCCGGCATGGGCGTGGACTCAAGGGGTGAAAGTCCCCTGTAGGAGGACCACCGTCATCAATGATGACGCCAACGGCTAGCTCAAGGCAAGGGCCAACCCGCGAGGAATGGTCCGAAGGAAGCCGGCGGCAAAACTGCGAGCCGAGGAACACGAACGCCATAGAAGGCCGACATCCCCGGGGCGAGTCAGCACAACATGACAAAGCCCTGTGGTCCGGGGGACACGGTAAATGGCGCGGTTGTGCAGTGAAAGTTTACGTCCTTATCCGGGGAGATCTGCTCGACTTGCGG
>JAHJDP010000123.1 GCA_018831195.1 Candidatus Eisenbacteria bacterium
CATTATAAACAGGAATAATGAACGATATCACTCAAACACCTCAAAATCGCTTAAAAATCTCATGATTCTGCATCATCCTCACATATTCTCAACAAGGCCTCTTCCCTTGCCTTGATAGGAAATAATTTAAGTATGTGCTTTCTGAAAATATCCCCATTATCCTGCACTAATGCATTCTTTATTGCGCTTACAATCGCAGGGATATCACCATAGTCAACATAAAATGCTTTATCTCCCGCCACTTCGGGCAAAGCCCCTCCCCTCGTAACAACAGGAATACAACCGCACATCATGGCTTCGGCCAGAGCGCAGCCAAAGCTTTCCACATATGATAGTTGTAAATATACTTTGCTCACTTTCATAATTTCTTCGACTCTCTTCTGCGGCAATGACCCTAAAATTTTCATATTTTTTGGAGCAATAGACATTAAATACCGTTGTATAATCTTATCCCCCCCACCCACAAGTATAAACTTAACATGGGGCATCTGTTTTGACACAGAAATATAATGTTCAATCCCTTTGAGCGCAATATTCTTCTTGTGCAAATGGCAAACCATCAAGACAGTATCAGGTTGCCTCCCTTTTGAAATCAAGCATGAATCAGCAAATCCATGATATAAAATTTTAAACTTTTCTGAAGGTCCGCATTCCTTTTGTAAACTTTTTAAATGCCACTTCGAGACAGCCAATACCAAATCAGCATGCCTGAAGGCAAAATATGCCCGCCGCCATCCTTTGCCTTCAAATCTTAACCCATGCTCAATTTCAGGCATATATATGGCATCATATCCCCCCGCTACAATAATATGTTTTTTTCCTAATATCCTGCAAGCAAGCCAGGCCCAAAAAGCATGGATGCCACCGAACCAAACAAAACAAGCATCTTTGCCATAAAGATGCTTAATAACTCTCAAAAAAAACAACCTATCATCCTGCCTATAATAAAGCGGGGTCAAGTCAAAATGACTGTTCAATATCTCCATATCTTTTTTGATAAAACTTGCGTTCATTCCCCAGATAGGATATATAAACAGCATTTTTTTAGGCATTACAAAACTCCCGCGCCAACTGTTTTGCCGTAATTTTGACATCATATTCTTTTTCGATCTTTTCCCTGGCATTCCTTCCAAGAAGCTCGCATAATTCTCGATTGTCATATAACCTCATGATAGCCCTGGATAAAGCCCTCGGATCTGCCTGCGGCACAACTAACCCGTTCTGATCGTGGATGATCAATTCAGGGACCCCTGCCACTGGGGTTGAAATAGTCGGGATCCGCATGGCCATCGCCTCCATAAGGGCGACGGGCAGGCCATCCATCAAGCCATCCCCTGTCACAATACAAGGCAGGACAAAACAATCTGCGATCTTAAGATAATTAAGGACTGCCTCGCTGTCCGCATGACCGATAAACTCAACGAAGCCGCTGATCCCCCAAGCGTCGACAACCTCCTCCAAATTTGGCCGCTCCGGGCCATCGCCGACCAGATAAAGCTTATAATCCGCCTTATTCTTGATCAAACCTAGTGCCTCGATCAAATATCTGGTCCCTTTGCGAGGATAAAGGCCTGCGACCGAAACGATATTGAAAGTTGTACTACGCCGAATATCTTGCGAAGAAAATTTCCGCAGGCTGATGCCGCATCTTATAGTCTTGATCTTCTTTGTGTCCCGCGGCGCTAATTTGCTTAAGCCCGCTTTTGCGAAATCGGTTGCCGTAACTACAAACGCGCATCTTTCGATGATCTTCTCAAGCCTGCGTTTTGCGTCTTCTGACATTGCTTGTTCTTCATAACAATGAGCGGTTATACTAAGCGGGAGATCCGACAGCCTGCTTATAACATCAGCCTGCTTGTGAACAAAATGGCTGTGCAGCCTGTCACATTTCATTTCCTGAGCAAGTTGAGCAAAATAGGCCAGCTTGATCCTTTGCGAGGAGCCGCTTTTATTTTGCGCAAGCAGCTTCATTAAGAACCCGAATTTTGATCTCAATTTGAGTATATTGCGAAATCTAAAATAAAAAGTCCTGCTCAATAGATCATTTCTACTTATTTCCTGGTGCAAAATATCATGATTAGGCAGGTCCAGTGAAAAGATCGAGACATTGACCTCGTTGTTGATCAGTTCAATAAGTTCGTTCATTATAAAAGTTTCTGTTATCGATGGGAAAGATCCCAAAATATAAGCTATCCTCATGCTATCTGCCCTTTGTCCTGAAAAAGCTAAATATTATTCTCCAATGAAGTTTTGCCAACAGCATCAAAGTAGAATATCTAGGAAAAAGCATTAAGCTTCTTACAAGATATGCCAAAGAATCCTTATATGCGCCCCTCTCCATAAATAGTTCGCCAATACGGTTGAAAGCCCCTGCTTTAGGGGTATTAGGAAACATTTCTTCCAAGGCAAACACCTTCAACATCCTCCTTAGCACTTCAGCGCGGGGATCATTTTCTAAAAACCGATTGCTAATATTGTCTGGATGGGTCCTCCTGTAATATAGCGGCAAAGCAACATGCTTAAACTTATATTTCTTTAGGACCCGCACCCAAAATTCATGGTCTTCTGATTTTAAAAATGCGGTGTCGTAACCCCCTGCTTCTTCATAAACTTTTCTCTTTAGCATTGTGCCGCATTGCAATATAGGCGTCCAATTCACTGCAGCAACTATAAGCGCTCCATTATTTGGGTTATCTGTATATTTAAAACGATGGTAAACCTTACCACAATTATCTACAAGATAATGGTCAGAATATACAATAGACACATCAGGGTCTTCATTAAAGGCAGAAACCATCGATTCAAGCGCACGCGCGTCTAATTCATCGTCACTATCAAGCCAAACAATATAATCTCCCATAGAATGTTTGACAGCATAATTCCTGGAGTCAGGTATATTCGTTGGTTCCTTATAAAAGTATTTTATGAATTCTGATTTATGGCTTTGTACAATTTCCTTTGTATCATCGGTCGAACCGTCATCGACGACAATTACTTCAAAGCGCTTATAAGTTTGGTTCAATGCGCTTTCCAAGGATTCTCCCAAAAATGCCCCCATATTTCGGGTTACAATATTCACACTGACGAACGGCTTCATCATGGCCTTATTGTTTTCTCCATTATTTCAGCACATACCGGAAACATTCTACGGAAATGAGATTTCATGTAAAGAACTAATACTTCAAAGTCCAGGATGCGGGACCTGCGCAAACAACTAATGCATTCATCATATGACCCAAAAACATAAAACACCTTAGCCACCTCGATTCGGACATCGTTAACCGTTTGGCGCGGAAAGATCATTTCCACCGGAAAAGTGTTGAGCAGTCTCCGAAAAACCTCTAATTCGTTTTTTCTTTCATTGCTTAGTCTTTTAGTGATCTTGCCTTGATGAAAACGCCTTTTACACAAAGGCAAGGCCAGATGTTTGAATTTACACCCTTTTTTTAATGCCCTGATCCAAAGATCATGATCTTCAGCTTTCTGAAGGGTTATATCATAACCTCCGATCTCATCAAAAAGACTTCTTTTTATCATCGTCCCGAGATTCCTTATAGGGGCACAATATATCGCTGAAGCGATCAATTCTGGAGGATCGTCAGACCTGTAATCATAGCAGTGATAGTCGACTTTTCCATGGTTGTCCATAAAATAATGGTCGACATAAATAATATCCGTTTGGGGTTCTCTTTCGAATATTTCGATCTGCAGCCGCAAAGCATTCGGCATAAGGAGGTCATCATCATCCAACCAGAGAATGTATTTCCCCCGGGCCTTGCTGATGCCATAATTTCTGGAATCCGAGATGCCGCTATGATCTTTGTAAAAATATCTGATCCGCAGGTCATTCAACCCCTCAACCACTGACCTGGTATCATCGGTTGAGCCATCGTCAACCACGATTATTTCAAGGTCCTTGTAAGTTTGCGCAAGAACGCTCTCGATCGCTTCTTTTAAATACCGGCTTCGATCATGAGTTATGATAATAACGCTCACAACGGGCGGCTCATGTCCCTGCTTCAATAAAACTTGGGCGGCCTCGGGCTTGGCCACGGTCTTGTTCAAATCTGCAACAGCCAGCCACCAAAGGCCCTTCACAAGCTTAATTTCATGCGGCGCCATCGAAAAGTTAGAAAGTAAAGAGCATATATCTCGCTCGTTAAAACATCGTTTTTGCGATCTATTTACCTGGCGTTGAGAAGCGGCCAAGATCAATCGGCCATTTTCATTACATAACTTGAGGGCTTGGCCCATTACAAGCTCATGATCTTCCACAAATTCGATGACCCCGTTGATCACTACCGTCTCAAACCCCCTGCCCTTAAAGCCTGCCAGATCGTCGACCGAAGCAACGTCAACATCCAGATCAAATAATGA